>JAKATI010000008.1 GCA_021828045.1 Pseudomonadota bacterium
GCGCATCTCCTCGTGCAGTGCGTAGGTCATGGCGTACGCCATGAATCGGACCGGGTTTCGCAACGCTTGAGTGGGCTCCTCGAACCAGACGAGACGCCGTGCAATCGCTTCCGTAACGGGGGTCTGGGGAATCGGTTTCATCGCTCCGGGCCCCGGCTGGTCTCTCGGGCCGCTGCATTCCCGGCAAACCGCAGTTCAACGGCCGGCAGGAGATCCAGGTCGACTGCTCGTGCTGCCGTTGCCAGTCGGTCCTGGACATCCGGGGGAAGGGTGTCCAGGTTTCCGTCCGCAAAGTAGGACAAGGCCTTCAGGGTAATCAGCGGGTTGAACGGAGGACCGTAAACGGCTTGAGCGGCCGCCAGCGCAACGGACAGGCTCATTCCCGTCTTCAGGAGCGCATCGAGATCAAGGTAATCCTTGGCTTCCGCCCGGGCTTGCACCACGGCAGCCTTGGTAGCGGAGAGGTCCAGCAGGGAGGCCACCTGCAATCCATTGGTGGGAACCACATCTGGCGGCTCGAGCCGCTTCAGGTCCGGTAAACCAAAAAACGACACCTTCACGACCCCACCCCGATCCAGGATCACACTCAGGGTGCTCTCCTTCTGCTGGGTGATCCGGGCTTCCCGGAGCCATCCCAAAGACCGGGCCAGCTCCTGTGGATCAAAGTGCCTGCTACCAAAAAAATCGAAGTCAGCGGATTGACGGTGGGCCAGACGCAAGGCGAGCGCAGTGCCCCCGTAAAGGACGAAATCCCGGGGCACTTGGTCGAACTCGTCCCACAACCGCCGCTGTGCTGGCGGAAGCACCTCCAGTTTGGGCACAATCATGGCCCTGGCCTTTCCGGCGCAACCAAACGTTTTGCGTGCCGCAGGAACCGCGGCCGGTCCCACAGGCAAACCCCGACCGGGAAGTGCTTGGGTCTTTTCTGGGTACGCTCCGCCCGCTGAGTCATCTGGCGCTCCAGTACCTTTTCCCGTTCCACACGGAGTGTAGGTGTTCCCGGAAACGCCGTCAATGCGGCACCTGCCAAAAGCCCGCACAACCCGGTCATCGATCTTCGGTCGATTGCAGAAGGCTTCCCCTCCCCAAGAACCGTGCTCCCGATCCACCCCGATGGATTGTCCGCCCGGGGTTCAACCTGTCGCACGATCCGGCCGGTCCCTCCAGTTGCCTCCCGGGGACCAATCCGCTACTATCCCGGCTTCCCGGGACCGGTCCCGCGGTTCGCCGCTCCCGAATGGCGGGCGCGGACTCCGGTTCACCACCCTGAGAGCCGCCAGTGGAATCCGCCCCTGCCCTCCCGACCAATCACCTGGCTTCCGGGGCGCCTCCCGTCCGGTTCTGGGCCATTGCACCCGTGGTGGCCATGGCGGCCTTCATGGAGGTGCTCGACCTCTCGATCGCCAACGTCTCGCTCCTCCATATCGCGGGGAGCCTGTCCGCCTCGAAGAGCCAGGCGACCTGGGTTCTCACCAGCTACACCGTCACCAACGCCATCATCCTGCCGCTCAGCGGGTGGCTGGCCTCGACACTCGGGCGCAAGCGCTACTTCATGGCCAGCATCGGCGCCTTCAGCATCGCCTCGCTTCTCAGCGGACTGGCCCCCACACTCGGTTCGCTCGTTTTCTTCCGGGCCATCCAGGGACTGGTGGGCGGCGGCCTCCAGCCCAACGCGCAGGCCATCCTCTCCGATGCCGCCCCTCCCGAAAAACGCGGCATGGCTTTCGCCCTCTACGGGATGGCCGTGGTTTTCGCCCCCGCCATCGGGCCCACCCTGGGCGGGTGGATCACGGACCACATGAGCTGGCGGTGGGTCTTCCTGATCAATGTCCCGGTCGGATTCCTCATCCTGCCACTCATCAAGTCGCTCGTCCGCGATCCGCCCCATTTCGCACAAACCCGGGCGCTGCGCCGGAAAAACGGCTTCCGGCTCGACTATATCGGTTTCAGCCTGATCGCACTCGGGCTCGGCAGCCTCCAGGTGGTGCTCGACCGTGGCCAACAGAACGACTGGTTCAGCTCCACCCTCATCCTCTCGATGACTGCAGTGGCGGCCCTGACGCTCCTCGGCTTCGTGGCCTGGGAATGGGTCCGGAACGACCCCATCGTCGACCTCCAGCTGTTCAAGAACCCCGCCTTCGCGGCCGCCAACGTCCTCATGTTCATGCTGGGATTCATTCTGCTCGGAACCACGGTGCTCCTGCCCCTCTATGTCCAGTCACTCATGGGTTACACGGCAGTCGAGGCCGGGCTCCTGCTCTCCCCGGGCGGGCTCATCATCATGCTGCTCATGCCCCTCGTGGGCCAGCTTACCGGCCGGGTGGATCCCCGCTGGCTCGTCGGCTTCGGTTTCGTGATCCTGGGCATCGCCATGCTCACCCTGACCGGCGTCGACACGGAAACCAACTTCCAGACCATCATGTGGATCCGGATCCTCCAGGGCTCGGGGATGGCTTTCCTCTTCATTCCCATCAATACCGTGGCTTTTTCCACCATCCCGGTCACGAAGTCCAGCAATGCCTCGGCCATCATCAACATGTCCCGCAACATCGGGGGCAGCTTCGGCATCTCCTTCGCCACCACCCTCCTGATCCGGCAGGCCCAGTTCCACCAGAACGTGCTGGTCCGGCACATCAATCCCTTCAATCCGAACCTGCAGGCCTACCTCGCGAAAGCGCACAGCGCGTTCGCCCACGGCATCCAGGCCGGCAGCTCGTCCACGGGGGAGGCGATGGGCTTTCTCTACCGGAACCTGCTCCAGCAGTCGAGCATGCTCGCCTACATTGACGATTTCAGGGTCATGGGAGTGATCTCGCTGGCCATGATTCCCTTGGTCTTCCTCCTGCGCCAGAAGAAGGGGGCCAAACCTGCGCACCCGATCGTGGAGTAAGTCTCTGCGGCCGGAGCCGGGATGCCTTCAGGAGGCGATCGCGCCCACCGTCCGGAGGCAGGCTGCAAACCGTCCCCAGGTCCGCTCGAGATCGAAATCGAGGCCCACGGAGAAGCGGATCAGGCCGGGGCCAAGGCCGGTGGCCGCCCGGTCGGCCTCCGGAATTTCCGAGGAGGTGCTCGATCCGGGAGGGCTGAAGAGCGTCCGGTAATAGCCGAGACTGACCGCAAGCAACCCCACCCGTTTTGCCTGTAGGGCCAGCATGAGCGCCTGGGCCCGGCTCTCCTCCCCGAGATCGATCGTCATCATTCCGCCATGCCCCATTCGGGGATCGGCCTGTCGTTGCCAGACCGCACGGTCGGGATAGTCCGGACGTCCGGGATAGGAGACCCGGATGCCCGCTTCCGCCAGACGATCGGCCAAGGCCTGCGCGTTTTTGCCGTGCTGGAGGAGGCGCACCGGAAGGGTATGGAGATTCTTGAAGATGGATGCGGCCCGCGTGCTGTCGAGCGCCGGACCCAGCAGCATGCTGGCCCCGCTCGAGGCATCCGAAAGCTCGCGGATCACGGACTCGTCCGCCGTGATCACGCCAGCCACACAATCGCTCATGCCATTGATGAACTTGGTGAGACTGTGGATGACCACATCTGCCCCCTGCCTCCGGGGCGTGAAGAGGAGCGGGGCAAAGGTATTGTCCACCACGAGGCGGGCACCGATCCCATGCGCGATCTCCGCCATCTGGCTGAGATCGGGAGCCCGGAGAAGCGGGTTGCTCAGGCTCTCGCAATAAAGCACCCGGGTTTTCGGAGTGAGGACCTTCCGGACCTGGTCCGGATCCGTGAAATCGACGAAGCGCGTCCGGATTCCGAGGCGTGGCAGGAAGTTCTTGAGGAGGGCATAAGTTCCCCCATAGACCAGCCGGTCGGAGACGATCTCCGTCCCCTGCGTGCAGAAGTTGAAAAGCGTGCAGGCAATTGCTGCCATGCCGGAGGCCGTGACGTGGCCCGCAGGCATCTCCTCCAAGAGGGCGAGTGCATGGGCCAGGACCTGGGTCGAGGGGCTATCGAGGCGGGAGTAGAGGTGACAGCCCGGAACCGGTCCATGAAAGATGGCCTTGAGCTTCTCGGGATCGAGAAAGGTGAAGGTGGATCCGTCCGAGATCGAGGGGTTGACCTCGCCGAACTCGCCGAAGACAAGGTAGTCCTCGACCTGGCTGGCCGGGGGGGATCCCTCCGGACCGTTTGGAGAACGCATACATCCCCGGATCGTGAATCTCCCTCATTCTATCAGAGCCCCCACGCCTTCGGCACCTGGGGGTGGGGTGGACCCGCTTTCGAGCCAGCGCCGGAACCGACGGAGGATCAGGAGTCCAGGTGCGGCCATGAGCCCGCAGGCCAGGAAAAAGGGTGCCCAACCCAGGGCGAGGGCCAGATAGCCGCTCGGCGACGACAGGATGACCCGGGGCACCCCCATGAGACTCGTCAAGAGCGCGAACTGGGTGGCCGTGAACCTTCGGTCGGTCATGAGGGCCATGAAGCCGACAAAGGCCGCCGTGCTCATGCCGAGCGTCAGGTTCTCGCTGCTGATCACGAGAGCGAGTGCCCGGACTGAAGGACCGGTCACGGTGAGAAGGGCAAAACTCGCGGTGGCAAGCGCCTGGAGCAACCCGAACCAGAAGAGCGCGCGGTAGGTTCCAATCCGGAGCATGAGGGCTCCACCCAGAAGCCCGCCCGCCACAATCGCCCAGAACCCGAACGCCTTGACGACAAGGCCGATCGTGAGATTGGAATAACCCATCTTGAGATAGAAGGGAATCGTCATGTTCGAGGCGATGAGATCCCCCACCTTGTACAAGAGGAAGAAGACGAGCACCCAGACTGCATCCGGTCGCTTGAAATAGGACACGAGGGGTTCGATGACACTCTGGCGCAGCCCGCGGGGCAGCGGCGCGATGAGGGCCGGTTCGCGGGCAATGGCCGTCGTGAAGACTCCGACCGACATGAGGCCTGCCATGACGAGGTAGACCAGGCGGAAGCCGATGAAATGGACGAGGACGAGCCCCCCTCCGGAAACCACCAGCATGGCGATCCGGTAGCCATTCACGTAGAGAGAGGCCCCGAAGCCCTGCTCGTCGTCCGTCAGGGATTCCCGGCGGTACGCGTTGATCACCGTATCCTGCGAGGCGGAACAGAAGGCGATCAAGAGACAGAGACAGGCCACGGCCAGAAGGTCCCGATGGGGATCGAGGAGGGCCATGGCGGCAATCGAGAAAGTGAGCGCGAGCTGGGTGATGAGCAGCCAGCCGCGTCGGCGGCCGAGCATCCGCGGCTGGAAACGGTCAAAAAAAGGCGCCCAGACGAACTCGAGCGTGTAGGGCAGGCCCACCAGGGAGAAAAGACCGATCACACCGAGGTTGATGCCTTCCCGGGTGAGCCAGGCCTGGAGCAATGTGCTCGTGAGGAGGAGCGGCAGACCGGAGGAGAAACCCATGAGCAAGGCGACCAGCATCCGGCGGGTCCAGAGCGAGCGCCAGTCGAAGCGTCTGCGCGGTGGGGCCGATCCCGTCACGAAAACTCCAGCCCGTCATAGTCGATGACGAGAGGCGCATGGTCGGAGAAACGCAATGGGCGGAGAATCCTGGCTGAACGGACGGAAGAGGCGAGATCCCGCGTGATGACCTCGTAGTCGATGCGCCAGCCCACATCCTTCTCGTAGGCCCGCCCCCGGTTGGACCAGAACGTGTAACGGTCTGGATGGGGATCGACCTGCCGGAAGGCATCCGAGAACGCACTCGAGGGATCAAAGAGCCGATCCATCCAGGCGCGCTCGTGCGGCAGAAAGCCGGAGTGCTTCTCGTTCGCGCGGGCGTTCTTGAGATCGATGGCCCGGTGGGCGATATTGAAGTCGCCAGCCACGATTGTTTTTCCCCGCCCGGCCATGCGTTCGAGCACTTTCGGAAAGACCGCGAGGAAACGGTCCTTGGAGGCCTGGCGCTCGGGACCCTGCGATCCCGAGGGGACATACAGGCTGAATACCCAGAGTGTCCCCCAGCGGGCGCCCACGAGCCGGCCCTCGCCGTCAAACTCCGGATTCCCGAAACCCGTCTCGATCTCGTCCGGCTCGCGGCAAGCAAGGATCGCGGTCCCGGCATAGCCCGGCCGGATCGCATCGGCAAAAAATGCGGTATAGCCGGACCGTTCCCAGAGGCTGGGGTCACGCTGGTGGGCCTGGGTCCGGGTCTCCTGGAAGCAGACGATGTCCGCCCCCGAGCCGGGCAACCAGTCAAAGAGTCCCTTGCGTGCAGCCGCCCGAAGCCCGTTGACGTTGAGGGTCACAATTCGCATGCAGGCAGTCTAGCGGCCTGCCTCCCTTCCGCCAAGCCTCTACCCAAAAGCCCGGAAGTTGGATAGGATGGCCGGAAACCGGATTTCCGGGATCCCGATGCAAGAGCGTTCCCGACGATTTTTCGATCTGGCACTCGCTGCCGGAGCCCTGTCCTTCGGTGAGTTCACCCTGAAAAGCGGACGCGTCAGCCCCTATTTTTTTGACCTGGGCCGCATCCGCCGCGGCCGGGAAATCGCCGAACTGGGGATCCTGTACGCGGAAACCCTGATCGAGGCGAAACTACCCGTCTCCACGTTGTTCGGCCCCGCCTACAAGGGGATTCCGCTCGTTGTGGCCACATCGATCGCCCTCTCCCGACTCCAGGAGGAACCCGTGGCCTACGCCTTCAACCGCAAGGAAGCCAAGGACCACGGGGAAGGTGGCCGCCTCGTGGGCGGTCCGCTCAAGGGACCGGTCGTGATCATCGACGACGTCATCACCGCGGGAACCGCGATCGGCGAATCGATGACCCTCCTCGAATCGACCCCGGCCCGGCCCGTCGGCGTGATCGTGGCACTCGACCGCGAGGAACGAGGGACCGAAGGCACCCGCCCGGCCCTCCTCGAGGCCGGGATCCGGTGGGGACTTGCAGTCCATGCCATCGCCTCCTTCAGCGACCTCATCGAATACCTGAACCACGAACCGCGTTGGAAGACGACCTACGAAAGCCTCGAACGATACCGGATCCGCTACGGCACGAGGCCGGAGGGATCCCCGCCGGTCTAGCTTCCGCTATGCCCGAACCCCCCCTCCCCGCGGCGGCTCTGCTCAAAACCCGGAACCACCTCCAGTGCGACACGGGTCACCGGAATCAAGACCAGCTGGGCAATCCGTTCCCCGGGATCGATGAGGAGCCGGGTCGTGCTCCGGTTCCAGGCCGAGACCTTGAGTTCGCCCTGGTAGTCCGAGTCGATGAGTCCGACCAGGTTGCCGAGGACCAGTCCATCCCGGTGGCCCCGGCCCGAGCGGGGCAGGATAAGACCCGCCCAGGCGGGATCTTTGATGTGAATGGCAAGTCCGGTCGGAACGAGCTCCGCCTGGCCGGCGTCGAGCGCGAGCGGCCGGTCCAGGACGGCCCGCAGGTCGAGTCCCGCGGACCCCTCCGTTGCATAGGCCGGGAGCGGCCACTGGCTGCCGATCCGGGGATCCAGGATGCGCAGAGCAAGGCGCTTCACCTCCGCTCCTCCGCACGGGCGGTGAAACGTTCGTGAATGAGATCAACCAAGCGCGGGGCAAGAAGCGATTTCGGCATTCTCCCGACTGCGGCCTGGCCTCCCGGCCAGAGCACCAGGGCCTCGTTCTCCTCGGATTCGAAGCCGAGACCGGGACCCACCGGATTGGCCACGATGACATCGAGCTCCTTTCGTTCAAGCTTGGTCCGGGCATGGGCCTCGAGATCATGGGTTTCCGCGGCAAAGCCGACCAGGAAGGGGCGAGGACGAAGCTGTGCAACCGCGAGGAGAATGTCATCGGTGAGGGCAAGCGGCAGCGGTTGGGGTGTCGCCTCCTTGGAACGCTTGCGGGCCGAGACCTCGACCGGCCGGAAGTCGGCAACAGCCGCCACCGCGCAGAAGATGGAACAGCCGGCGAGCCCGGCCATCACCTCATCCAGCATCTCCCGGCTGGTCTCGACCCGCCGCACGCGGACCCCCCAAGGATCGGGAAGGGCGGTGGGTCCGCTCACGAGCGTGACCGCGGCTCCGGCCTCCTGGAAGGCCGTGGCCAGGGCATAGCCCATCCGGCCCGAACTGCGGTTCGTGAGATAGCGGACAGGATCGATCGGCTCGCGTGTCGGCCCCGCCGTGAGGAGCACGCGCACATCTGCCGGAAACCGCCCACGGCCGATGCGCATCGACTCGATCCGGGCCAAGAGATCTTCGGGTTCGAGCAGCCGTCCCTCTCCTTCCTCGCCGCAGGCCTGAAGACCCTCCCCCGGACCCCAGATCCGGACCCCGCGGGAGAGGAGCAGGGCCACGTTCGACCGGGTTGCGGGATGATCCCACATGACCCGGTTCATCGCGGGCGCCACTGCCAGGGGTGCCTGCGAAGCAAGACAGAGGGTCCCCAGAAGATCCTCCGCGAGCCCATGGGCCAGGCGGGCCAGGCTGTGGGCCGTGGCGGGTGCCACAAGGATGAGATCGGCCCAGCGGGCGAGCTCGATATGTCCCATTCCCGCTTCCGCTCCGGGATCCCAGAGATCGGTCCGCACCGGCCGGCCGGAAACGGCCTGGAAGCTCAAAGGACCCACGAAGCGAATCGCCGCCTCGGTCATGACTACCTGGACCTCATAGCCCCGATCGCGGAGCCGCCTCACCAGTTCCAGGCTTTTATAGGCCGCAATGCCACCGGTCACGCCAAGCAGCAGGCGAAAGGGGCGCGTCGCGGATGCGGGAGAGGGGTCGGTCACCTTATCCTCTCCCACTCTTCAGGCGGAGCCCCCGGGGATCCGGGGCAGGGAGAGGGGACAGACGGCTCGCGGGGAGCGGGCCAAAGCGGCGTTTCCGGTTCCAGTCGTCTGCAGCCTCCGACATCTCCTCGGGACAACGGGCGACAAAATTCCACCAGAGCAGAGTCTCTTCCCCGAACGGGGCTCCGCCGATCAGGAGGATGCGACTCGAGCGCCGACATTCGAGATCCAGGCTGGAACGGCCCCGGCCGAGATAGAGGAGCGTCTCGGGCTCAAGCGTCCCTCCCGCCCCCTCCGCCTCCCCCTCGAGCAGGAGGAGTGCATGCTCGAAGTCCGGATCCAGGGCCAGGCGGGTACAGGCACCGGCCTCCCCTGCAAGATCCATCGCCACGAGCGGAGAGTAATGCCGGGTCGGCGCGACGGCTCCGCCGCCCTGCCCCGCGAGAAGGGTCCAGCGGAAACCATCCCGGTCCCCGAGCGGAAGATCCTCATGGTGGGAAAAGTCCGGTTCCCGGTTTCGGTCACCTTCCGGCAGGGCGATCCACATCTGAACCGCATGCAGACGTCCCGCCTCCCCGGGGGGGGATTCCTCGGCGTGGGCGACCCCGGCTCCTGCCGTCAAGAGATTGATCTGGCCCGGCCGGATCCGGATCTCCTGGCCCAGGCTGTCCGTATGGATCAAGGATCCCTCGATCATCCAGGTGAAGGCTTGAAGCCCGATGTGCGGGTGGGGTCCGACCCGCATTCCCTCCCCGGCCCGGAACGTCGCAGGACCGAGATGGTCGCAAAAACACCAGGGACCGACCAGCTGGCGCTGCCGGCTGGGCAATGTACGGTGGACGGAAAATGCACCCACTTCCATGACGCTCGGAGCGATCCGTTCAGGCACGGGAACCGGGGATGCGGTTCGCCTCATGCGTTTCCGCCAACCGGCCCGGATTCCGCCCCACCAGACTTCCGGGTCTCCTCCGTCCGCTCTTCTTCGAGGCGGGCCTCGATCCGGATCGGGGCATTCAGGATCCGATGGACCGGACAGGCTCCGGCAATGGCCATCAGGCGTTCGCGCTGTTCCGGGCTGAGTGGGCCGACGAGAACAATTCCACAGCGGATTGACGTTCCGCCCTCCGGAACCGGGACATAGGTCAAAAGCTCGACCCGGACGTCGACCCGCTCGAGAGGCCATCCTTTGCGTTCCGCGTACATCTTCATCGTGATCGCCGTGCAGGCCCCCAGGCTCGCGACCAGAAGACGGGTAGGAGTGGGGCCGAGGTTCGCGCCCTGTTTGTCAGGCGGCTCGTCAGACAGCCAGTGATGGCCGAGATCGTCAGTGAGACGCACCGTATACGGAACACTGCCAAGATTTGCGGTGATGCTGGCGATCGCTGTCATGGATCCTCCCGACCGGAGGTGGGCCAAACCAGGAAATCACGACCGGCGGCTCATCATAGCAGAGCCACCGTGCCCTTCTCGCCGGGGGATGGCGTCCGAGAAAGCGGGGGGTCCCTCCTGTCCTTGATCCCGCGATTCCAGTCGCGCTATAATTCGAGCCTCACCGAGAGGATCGGCCAGCATGTCCCGAATCTGCGAAATGACCGGCAAGGGGCCGCTCGTCGGCAACCGGGTCTCCCACGCCAACAACCGCAAACGCCGTCGTTTCCTGCCCAATCTCCACAGCCATCGTTTCTGGGTGGAAAGCGAGAAACGCTACGTGACCCTGCGGCTGTCGAACCATGGGCTCCGGATCGTCAATCGCATCGGGATCGAGGCCGCGTTGGCTCGGATCCGCGCCCGCGAATCAGACTAGGGCCGGAGAGATCCCATGCGCGAAAAAATCAAGCTGGTCTCGAGCGCCGAAACCGGACATTTCTACGTCACGACCAAGAACAAGCGTCTTCACGCGGACAAGTTCCAGGTCCGCAAGTTCGACCCGGTCGCCAAGAAGCACGTCCTCTACACGGAAGCCAAGCTCAAGTAAGCGTCCGGTGAAGCTCCCCTCTGCCTGATCTCCCGCCTGCGGGGAAACCCCCATCTCTTTGCGATCAGCCTCCTGCGGGCTGCGTCAGGCTTTGTCCTGCCGGCTGCTCGAGGAGCAGGTGGACCCGTTCGGAAAAGTGCTCGAGCTGGCGCACTCCGCTCGTCCGCGCCTCCCCCAGCCATTCGCGGAGCTCGTCCAGGCGTTGCGCCGCATGGGCTCCGCTTTCCCAGACCTGTCCGAGTCGCACGCGGAAATCGTAGACCGTCCGCAGCACCGGCTGGCTCTCCAGGATGGATTCGAGCGTGGCCCGGTCCTCGGCCGACTCGCCGAGCAGCTTGGGCGACAGCCAGAAAAGCTTGCGGCAGCGCCGGCTCGGCCGGAAACCATCACGACGGACTTTCTGCCACGTCGGTCGCAGCACTTCCTTGAGGTAGCGGCTCATGAGGTGGGCCCGATAGCCCATCAGGTCCTGAAGACTCACCGATTGCCCGTCGGTTGCGGCCACACGTTCGATCTGGGCGAGCCCCAGGGCCGAGAGGATCCGGAGGTAGAACCAGCCAAGGTCAAACTCCCCGTGACGCTGGCTGAAGCGGGCGGAACCCGGAAAGGCATGATGGTTGTTGTGGAGTTCCTCACCGCCGCAGACGAGACCCCAAGGCACGATGTTCTGCGAGAGATCGGGCGTATCGAAGTTGCGGTATCCCACTGCATGACCCAGGCCGTTGACGACGCCGGCCGCGAGTACCGGGATCCCCATCATCTGGACCGCCCAGAGCGTGAGTCCGAGCGGCCCGAACAGAAGCACCTCGAGCCCCATGAGGACCAGAATGCCGGCAATATTGACGGGTCCGGCATACACCCACCGTTCGAGCCAGTCGTCAGGGGTCCCGTGTCCATAGGTCCGGAGCGTATCCGGATCTTCCGCCGCCCGTCGGTAGAGCCCGACCCCCTCGAAGAGCACGGCCCGAAGTCCAAACAGGCGGGGACTATGCGGATCGCCCTCGTGATCCACCGTCGTATGGTGACGCCGGTGCACCGCAACCCATTCCCGGGTCACGGTCGCCGTGGTGAGCCACAGCCAGAAGCGGCAGAAATGGCGGACCGCCGGGTGGAGCTTCACGGCCCGGTGCGTCTGGTCCCGATGCAGGTACAAGGAGACCGTGACCACCGTGAGGTGGAGGGTCAAGAGCCAGACTGCAATCAGCGACCAGAAGGGCCAGTCGAGGAGACCATGGGCCAAAAATTCGTTCAACGGCTGAAGCCTCGCTGGGAATGCGCTAGAATCCACTCGCATTATACGCAATCGGGAAGCGATCCGGGATGCGGAACCAATCCCTCCGGATCCCGGTCCCTATGCCGACTCGTGAAGTCCCCGGGAGCCGCTGGTCCATGGCCGAAAACCTGATCGATGCCCACAATCTCAGCCGCTCCTTCGGCGGACGGCCGGCCGTCCGGAATCTCGACCTGACACTCGAACGCGGAGAAATCCTGGGTTTTCTCGGCCTGAACGGGGCCGGGAAAAGCACCACACTGAGAATGCTGGCGGGCACTTTGGCCCCAACCGCAGGCCGGATCACGATCGCGGGCATCGATCTCCTGAATGCTCCCAAGAGCGCCAAGCGCAAGCTCGGCTACCTGCCTGAACAGCCCCCCCTCCACCCGGAACTCACCGTCTCCGAGTACCTCCGTTTCTGTGCGGAAATCCATGGCGTTCCCCGCGCACGGGTCCGTTCCGTGGTCCAGGGCGCCCAGGAGAAAACCGGTCTCGAGGAGGTCGAACGACGTCTCATCCGGAACCTCTCCAAGGGCTACCAGCAGCGGGTCGGAATCGCCCAGGCCATCCTCCATGATCCCGAGGTGCTCCTCCTCGACGAACCGACGGTCGGACTCGACCCGGCCCAGATCCAGGATATCCGCATGCTGATCCGTTCGCTCGGCGAAGCCCACAGCGTCGTCTTCTCGAGCCATCTCCTCTCCGAGGTCCAGAGCCTGGCCACACGGGTCGTCATCATCCACGAGGGTCGTCTCGCCTGGTCGCGACCCCTCACCGCAACCCCCCCGGATCGCCTGGCCGCATCCTACCGGGTCGGCCTCCGCAAAGCGTCCGCGCCGGAGCAGATGGTCGAACGGACGGGCGCACGGGAAGTCGCCCCGCTCGGGGAAGGCTGGTTCCGGATCCGGCCTCCCGAGAATGCGGCGGCGGATTTCCCGGAACTCTTTCTCGACCGGGCGGTCCGGGAGGGCTGGGCGCCCTTCGGGTTCGTCGCCGAGGAAACCAGTCTCGAGACGATTTTCCTCGAGCTCACACGCGGGGAGCCCCCGACTCCCACGGAGGCCGTCGCATGATCCGTGCGCTTGCCAAACGCGAACTCCGTTCCCTATTCGCTTCGCCCCTGGCGTGGGTGATCCTCGCAGTCGTGACGCTGATCCTTGGCTGGATCTTCCTGCTCCAGGTGGATCTCTTCCTGAGGATCATGCCCCGGCTCGCCCTCTACCGGCACGGGGCCGGGGTGACGGCGCTCGTCGTCATGCCGCTCTTCCACAGCGCCATCGTGATTCTCCTGCTCGTGATCCCCCTCCTCACGATGCGCCTCGTAAGCGAGGAGCGGCGCCAGAAGACCCTGGAACTGCTCTATGCGGCACCGCTCAGCACCCTTGACCTCGTCTGCGGGAAATACCTGGGCATCCTGGGCTTTTTGGGCACCCTCCTCTTCTTGATTTTCCTCATGCCGCTGTCGCTCGAGCTCGGCACCCATCTCGACTGGGGACTTGTGGCCTCGGGGCTCCTCGGGCTCTTCCTCGTCATGGCCGCCTTCGCCGCTGCTGGACTGTACCTCTCGAGCCTGACCGAGCAACCGATCGTGGCCGCCATCTCGACCTTCGGCCTGCTCCTGTTCCTCTGGATCATCGCCTGGGCCGCGAAGGGTCACGGCCCAGGCAGCCACATCCTGCGCTATGCCTCGCTCCTCAACCATTTCTCGGCCTTCGGCCGCGGCGAGGTCCGGGTGAGCGACGTTGCCTATTACCTCATCTTCTCGCTTGTTTTTCTGGTCCTGACCGGTCGCCGGTTCGACGCCGACCATCTGGAGCACTGAGATGCCTCCCTTCGAGATCAACCGCCGTTCCCGCCGCTGGCTCCGGGTCCAGGGAGTCGCCTTCGTGATCCTCCTGCTCGCAGCCGCAGGTCTGGCCTTCTGGTTGACCAATCGGATCTCGCTCTCCTGGGACTGGACCACGATGGGGCGCAACAGCCTGACCCGGTCGAGCCGCCGGATCACACGCGTGCTCGACCATCCCGTTCAGGTGGATGCCTTCGTGCGGACCGAAGACCCGTTGCGCTCCGCGATCCGCCACCTGGTCGACCGCTACCGCCGGGTCAATCCCCGGATCCAGCTCCACTTCATCAATCCGGACATCCACCTGAACCAGGTCCGACGCTATGGCATCACGGCGGACGGCGAGCTCGTCATCCGCTACCAGGGCCGAAGGCAAACCCTGACCACACTCGGCCAGCGCTCCTTCACGGATGCCTTGTTCCGGCTCACGCGCAGCCAAGACCAGGATATCGTGTTCGTGACCGGCAACGGCGAGCCGTCCCTGACCGGGAGCGGACCCCAGGATCTCCGTGCATTGAACCAGGCGCTTGTGCGCGAGGGTTTCAAGACCCGGACCCTCAACCTCGCGACCGCGCCGCTCCCGAAAAAAACTGCACTCCTCATCCTGGATGATCCCTCCGTGCGGCTTTTGGCTTTCGAGGTCGAGACCCTGGTCCGTGCGGTCAAGGACGGCCGAGCCCTTCTCTGGCTCAACCCGCCCGGGCGCCTCCACGGACTCGCCCCGCTGGCCCAGGCATTGGGTGTCCGCTTCCTCCCGGGGACGATCGTGGATGCCGAATCCCGACTTTTCGGGATTTCGAATCCCACCTGGCTCGTCCTCACGCAATATCCGATCAATCCGGTGACCCAGAGTCTGCGCGTAGAGACCCTGTTCCCAGATGCCGGTGCACTGGCCCGCCGTCCTGATGCCCCCTGGTCCCAGGAAACCCTTCTCGAAAGCCGTCCATTGCCCGTGAGCTGGCTCGCAGAGGGTCCGCTCACCGGAACCCTCCTGTACAACCCGAAACAGAACGACCGCCCCGGGCCCCTCCCCCTCGGCTTTCTCCTGAACCCGGCCCCGTCCGGAAAGACCCGGACCCAGCGGGCAGCCGTCCTGGCCACAAATGAGTTTCTGGCCAATGCGTTCCTCAACGAGGGCGGAAACCTGACCTTCAGTCTCAACCTCTTCAACTGGCTTACCAGCCAGAATGCCGCGCTCAAGCTCCACGAACCGGAATCCCCCGACCGCACCCTTGTCTTGACCTCTTTCGAAGAGGGCCTGCTCGGGGCGGGGTTCCTGATCGGTCTTCCCCTCCTCCTCTTTGCCGCGGGAATCGCCTACTGGGTCCGGCGGCGGCGGCGTTGACCCATGCGAAAACGATTCTGGGTCAACCTGGCACTGGCCCTGATCGTCCTGGGACTCGCCCTGGCCGTGACCTTCGGGGTCTGGCGCCACCGGAAGCCCACTCTCCCCACGCTCCTTGCGGTTCATCCGGGAGCCGTCCTGCGGTTTGCCTACCGTGAGCCCCACCATCCGGCCGTGGTCTTCCGCAAGATCGGAAAGCAATGGTGGCTCGTCCATCCCTTCCGGGCGCGGGCACAAAACCTGGAACTTGTCTCCCTGATCGACGAACTGGACGAGCCCGTGCGACATCGCTATCGGCTGGCAAGGATCCTGCCCGCCCGGGTGGGGCTCGCCCCGCCCAAACTCACGCTCTGGGTCAATCACCAGAGGCTCGCCTTCGGCCGGACCGATCCCGTGGGTCACGAGCGGTACATCAAGGTCGGAGCCTGGATCGACCTCGTCCGGGACGTGCTCTATTACCGGCTGGCCGGCAACTTCTACACGCTCCTCTCGACACGTCTTCTGCCCAAGGGCTCGCACATCACGGCACTCCACCTGCCGCGGATCATCCTCCGGCGGAATGCCCGGGGCGGCTGGATGCTCACCCCGCCCGAGCCACACGTCAGTTCCGGCATGATCGCCCGCCTCGTCCGGCATTGGACCTATGCGAGCGCGTTGAGCGTGGGTCCGCCGGGCCGGAGCAAATCGCTGGGCACAGTGCGCCTCCGGCTGGCTGGACTATCCAAGCCCTTGACCTATTTCCTCGCACACGACTCGTTCGGGGTGGCCCTGGTTGGCCACAACCCGCCACTCCGCTGGGTTTTTCCACTTCCCGTCGCAAGGAAAATGCTCCATCTTTCGGCCAACCGGAAGCCGCCCCGTGCCCGAGCTGCCCGAAGTTGAGACGATCCGGCGATTTCTCGAGCCTGCGATCCAGGGATGCCGTATCCGTTCCCTCGAGGTCTGGCAACCCCGCCTGCGCTATCCGGTTCCACGGGATCTGGCCCGAGAGGTTTCCGGTCACCGCATCAAGGAACTGGCCCGCCGGGCCAAGTACCTGATCTTCCACCTGGAGAGCCAAAACTGGCTTCTCGTCCATCTCGGCATGTCCGGAAGGCTCCGTCTCATCAAGCCGGGGGAGCCCCGTAGTCCACATGACCATTGGGAAATGCGCCTCTCCCACGACCGGACCCTCCGCCTGCATGATCCCCGCCGGTTCAGCCTTTTACTCAAAGGCCAAGGCAACCCGGACCTCCACCCGCTGCTTTCCCGGCTGGGCCCGGAACCCCTGGCGCCCGGCTTCGGCGGACCGGAATGGATCCGTGCGCTCAAGACCCGGAAGGCAGCGGTCAAATCCCTCCTCCTCGACGGCCGCCTGGTTGCCGGAGTCGGCAACATCTATGCCAGCGAAGCCCTCTTCCGGGCCGGTATCCATCCCCGGCGTTCCGGGAGCCGGATCGGGATCGCCCGTGCGCGGGCGCTCGGCTCGGCCATCCGGTCGGTGCTTGAGGAGGCACTCGAGGCTGGCGGCAGCACGCTCCGGGATTACCGCCGTCCCAACGACGATCCGGGTGGTTTTCGCGTCTGCTGGCGGGTCTATGGACGGGAAGGGGAGCCCTGCCCGGATTGCGGGCAGGCGATTCGCCGTATCCGGATCGGTCAACGCTCGAGCTTCTTCTGTCCTTCCTGCCAGCACTGAAAATACCCGCCTCGCGCCTAAAAAAAACCGGCGGGTCGCCCCGCCGGTCTCGTTTCTGATTGGAAGAATGCGATTACTTCTTATGCCAGGCTTTTTTCTTGGCTGCACCCCACACGACTCCCAACTTGGTCAGGGTTGCCTTGTTGAGATGGCCGGTCGCCTTGAGCCCATGGCTCTTCTGGAAGGAACGGATGGCCATCATGGTCTTGGGACCCCACATGCCGTCCGCCTTGAGATGGGCACCTGAATGATTGAGTGCCTTCTGCACCTTCATGAGCCATGCACGATGCTGGGCCGCGGACATCATTTTGTGATGCATCATCGGCTGCGTCATGGGCTTGGGTGACACGGGCTGCGATGGGCTGCCGGATGCCAGCGCCATGGGACCCAGGGCCATCACACCCAGCACAGCACCCAGTACGAAAGATTTCTGCAACATGAGAACGACACCTCCACAGTTATAATCGAGCCGGAAACCGACCGGCTCCGTTTCTTGATCATACGCGCTTCGTTCGGGTCCGGCAAGGATTTCCACAGCGATCCTGGCCCGTTTTCCCCAAAAGTTTCAATCACCTCCGGGAGATCCGCACCGGAGCGAGGACGACATGGTGCCGCACAGTTCGTCTTGACGGCGCAACGGCAGGGAAAAATGTCCTTCGTTCTCAAAGAGCCTTAGCTCCGCGCCCTGTATGCCGGACGCAAAATCCAGGACGCGGTCCGGAGGCACGATCCGGTCCTTGCGACCATGGAAGACCCAGAGGGGACTCCTTCTTTTGGGCGGACCGGAGTAAGGCCAGTGCGAAAGGTAGCGCGCAAGATCCTGGACCAATCCCTGCCCCCCGCCACAGAAGGCGGTGGTCCAGGACTGCTCCAGCAGGGAACGGATTTCAGGATCCGCGAGAACCGCCCGATCACACTCATCGGCCTGGCGGTAGACCCGACGCCAAAGCCAGGAAGGTTCAGCCCGGATCCGCTTCGCGATCCAGTCGGCCTCTCTCGCCACCAAGCGGGGAGAGCTCCGGAGCAGAATGGCATGGACCCGCATGAGGAGCGGCAGCCGACGATAATCCCGGATTCCCGTCACGGGGGTCAGTCCGCAGAGAATCAGTGTAAAGACCAGTTGAGAATCGGCTTCGTGGTGCTGCGCATAGGCGTAAGGGGCTCCCCCTGAGACCGCGATCACCCCATAGTGGGAGAGGCCCAGGGTCTTGACCAGGTTTTCCTGAAAGGCCGGCCAGCCCGCGAGCGTGAGCTCCGGATGAGCCGGGGAAGCCCCATATCCGGGCCGGTCGAGAGCATAAAGTGCAAACCCGCCCCGCCGGGCCACCGGTTCGGCCAGACGGGCCTCATGGTGGGAGCCGGGATAACCATGAAAGTAAAGAACCGGAAAACCGTCCGGATCGCCATAGCGCACCACCCGGACTGGCTCCGTGGTCACGACAGGACGATTCTCCCAAGTCGTGTCCGTCACACTCAGTGGAGAAACGTCCCCTCCGCCAGGCGAAGCATCATGCGACGACTGGTCAGTACCGAAAAATGCGGAATCCGGGGTGCAGATGGTGGTGGGGCGAGACGCGGGGGGAGAGGCGGAGGCTCGACCGGGAGCCCCGGCGGAGGTCCAGACGGTGGAGCCGGAGGAGGCCCGGGTGCGGGACCCGGGGGTGGACCCGGTGGGGGCCCGGCTGGAGGCCGAGGCCGAGGACCTGGTGGGGGTTGTGGTTGCGGGGACACGGGTTCCACCGGCCCTGCCCCCCCATAGTAATAAGGAGGGTAAAAGCCACCATAACCCCCGAAGTACCCGTAACCCGGAAAAGATGACGGATAGCCGTAGCTACCGTAACTTTCATAGTAACCCGAAGGATAGTTTCCCATGTACGTTCCGTAGGGCACGGTACTGCATCCCGCCAAGGCGGCAGCCACCACCACGACTGGAATCAGGAAATGAAGCGTCTTCATCATCCATCTCACGAGTCCAGCATAACAGAAAGACCCTGGGAGCTCTTCCAAGGGCGCTTTTGCTATGATCGATCTCCCTTCATTCGCAACAATCGCAGGCGGGATGTCCCTTAAATTTCCCTCGAAGGAACCGGAAGCCCCTGCTGTGGGTGGGAGAACGCCCAGTCGATGACCATCTCCCCGCCGCGTCACTCGGATCTCTTGGTGGTAGGCGGAGGCGCAGCTGGACTTTCGGCGGCCTCAGTCGCCGCGCGCACCGGGTCGCGGGTCACACTGGTCGAACGCGACCGGCTGGGAGGCGACTGCCTGTATACAGGATGCATTCCCAGCAAAACACTTCTTCGCGCCGCCGCCTTGGCGCATGCCCAAAGACGGGCAGGAGCCTACGGCATCGCCGCCCATGAACCGGTCGTCGATTTCACCACGCTTCGCGAGCATCTCCAGCAGGTGATCCGGAGGATCGAACCGGAAGACTCGGAGGAAAGATACCAATCGCTCGGAGTCACGGTCGTCCGGGGAGAGGCCAGGGTCGAGCCCGACTTGAGCCTTCGGGTGGACGAGATCCGTTTCACGGGACGCAGCCTCGTCATTGCGACCGGCGCCACACCCCGCCTGCCCGATCTCCCCGGGCTCACCGGTGCTCCCTGGTTCACGAGTGAGACGCTGTGGGAGTTGAAGAAGCTGCCGGGCCATCTCGTCATTCTCGGTGGAGGCCCGCTCGGTTGTGAAATCGGGCAGGCCTACCATCGTCTCGGCAGCCAGGTCACGATCCTGGAATCCGCACCCCGTCTCCTCGGCAGCGAGCCCGAAGCGATCTCCCGGACACTCACCTCCGCGCTCCGAGAGGAGGGCTTGCGGATCCTCACGGGTTGCCACACCCAACGGATCGAGCAGACAGACGGACGGTTCGAGCTACTTTTGGGAAACGAGAACGGCAGCCTGGAACGGCATCCCTTCGATGCCTTGCTCATCGCCGTGGGGCGGCAAGCGAGAACTGCCGGGCTCGAAGCGCTCGAACTCGCCCGGGAACCCTCGGGGCTCATCCAGTCCGACGTCTTCCTGCGGACTTCCCGGCGGGGATGCTACGCAGCCGGGGACGTGACCAGCCGGCTCCAGTTCACCCACGTCGCAGGCCAGCAAGGTGCCTATGCGGCCCTGAACGCGCTGTTCCGTCCCCTCCTCCGCCTGCGCTGGGCCACAAGTCCCATCCCCCGCGTCACCTACACGGACCCGGAGGTTGCCTCGGTTGAGACGGAGATGGCCGGGGACGCGATCGAGAGTCTCGAGATCCCCCTGGCCGAAATCAACCGCGCGATCACCGATGGGGCCGAGCACGGCGTCGTACAGGTCGGGATCGACCGGCAGGGACGCCTCGTCTCCGCATCTCTCTGCATGCCGCATGCAGGCGAAAGCATCGCGCTGGTGGCGCTTGCCATGCGGGAACGCTTCTCGCTCTCGCGGCTGCTCGGCCTGATCCAGCCCTACCCGACCTATGCCGAAATCCACCGCCGGATGGCCACCCGCTGGCAGGAGCGCCACATGGGACCGGCTTCCCGGAGATTCGCGAAGACGCTGCTCGGTCTGCTGCGCACCCTCGACGGAACCGGCTCCTAGTGGCCGATTTGTGCTCCCGGCCCCGCGAGATCCTCGGGCTTCGATGCCCCCAGGAAGTCGCTTTTGCCGATGTCGATCCCGTTGTGGCGGAGGATGGCGTAGGTGGTGGTCAGATGGAAGTAGAAGTTGGGATAGGCATAGTGGAGGAGATAGGGCAGCCCCAGAAGCTCGGCCGTGCGATCACGGACCGGCAGGTGGATCCGCCGGTCCTCCGCGCCTTCGAAATCCTTCTTTTTGAGCGTCCCCAGGAAGGCCACTGTCCGTCCGATGCGGTCGTCGATCTCGGCGAAAGTGGTCTCCTTGTCCTCGTATCGGGGGGGCTCCCCGCCCGCCAGTCGGGCCGCGCACCCCTTTGCCTGGTCGGTCGCGATCTGCACCTGGCGGACGAGGGGAAACATGTCCGGGGCAAGCCGGGCCTGGACCAGGACCGCCGGATCGATTTTCCGGCTCTCGGCCTGTGCCAGGGCTTTCTTCAGGATCTGTCTCAGGTTGTCGAGCTTGTGCGAGAAAACGGGGACTGAAAGGTCGTAGAGGGAAACGGGCATGGGCGGGCTCCTCGCAGAAAGGGAGTGGAAACGCTCGGTGCTTAGGATACCGAAAGCCGGGCGACTTGTCCGGGAGCCCGTCCCGTCTCGTCCGCAACCGGAGTGTGCCTTCCCGATCCCGGGGTTTTCCGGAGCGCGTCACGGAGCCCCCTCCGGCAGGACCTGGCTTATACTCGCTCGAGTATCCGAAGCGGAGAGAGCCCATGCCACGGAATCTCCATTCCCTTCCGGCCTACGGTTTCATGGCCGCGTTGGCCGCGGTCTTGGGCTCCGCCGCCCGTGCCGCCCCGCCCCGGGCCCATTCCGTCCACCCGGTGTCCTTCCCCTTCCATGTCTTCACCTATCACGACAACAACCTGAGAACCGGAGCTGACCTTCGGGAGACCCGGCTCACGCCCAAAGACGTCAACGTCCGGAGTTTCGGGAAGGTCGGATTTTTCCCAACCGACGGCAAGGTCGATGCCGAGCCCCTCTACGATCCTGCGGTCAGGATCCACGGCCGGAGCCAGCCGGTCCTCTACGTGGCGACCGAGGAGGACCGGCTCTACGCGTTTAACGCCGTAAACGGCCAGATCCTCTGGAAGGACATCCTGCTCAAACCGGGGGAGACCCCGAGCGGACCGCGCCACTGCAACCAGGTGGTCCCCGTGATCGGCATCACCTCGACTCCCGTGATCGACCCGCGTGTGGGACCCCACGGCACCCTCTTCACGGTTGCCATGTCGAAAAACCGGGAGGGGAGACACGAGCAGCGCCTGTATGCCCTTGATCTGGCCACCGGGGCCGAACGCGCAGGAGGACCCGTCACAATCCGGGCGAGTTTTCCGGGGAACGGTGCGGGCAGCGTGGACGGGCGGGTGATTTTCAATCCGGCCCAGTACAAGGAGCGGGCCGGGCTCCTGCTCCTCCACGGCGTGGTCTACACCAGCTGGGCCTCCCATTGCGACCATCCTCCCTATACCGGGTGGGTGATCGGCTACGAGGCGAGGACCCTGAAGCAGGACGGCGTGATCGACGTCACCCCGAACGGCAATGACGGTGGGATCTGGTCCTCGGGCGCGGGACCCGCGGCGGGTCCGGGCGGCCACATCTATTTCCTCGACGGCAACGGCAGCTTCGATCCCCACCTTGATCACCGGGGATTCCCCCGGGACCACGATTTCGGCAATGCCTTCATCCGGCTCACGGCCGGGAACGGGCACCTCCGGGTCAGTGACTACTTCAACATGGACAACACCCGGGCCGAATCGCGGGCCGACCTGGATTTCGGGTCTGGGGGGGCGCTCGTCCTGCCGACTCTCCGGGACGCGCGCGGCCAGCCGGTCGAGCTCGCGCTGGGCGCCGGCAAGGACGGCATTCTCTACGTCGTGAACCGCAACCACATGGGCCATTTCCACCCGCGGGAGAACCGGATCTGGCAGGAGATTCCCGATGCGCTCCACGGCCCCGAGTTCGGCATGCCGGCCTATTTCGATCATCGGGTCTATCTGGGCGCAGTGGGTCAGCCGCTCCGGGCCTTCCGCATCCACGACGCCCGGATCTCCGAGCAGGCGGTCTCGCAGAGCAGAAACCGTTTCGTCTACCCCGGAACCACTCCCAGCGTCTCGGCCGACGGAGAGCACCACGGGATCGTGTGGGCGGTGGAAAACACCGACCCGGCGATTCTTTACGCGTATCGCGCGGCCGATCTCCAGGACCTTCTCTACAGCAGCCGGCAGGCCGGGAGACGCGATGCATTTGGTCCGGGCAACAAGTTCATCACGCCCCTGATCGCCCGGGGACGGGTTTACGTCGGCACCCAAGACGGGGTGGCCGTTTTCGGGCTCCTGGACCCGGGACCGTAAGCCGAGCGCTCGGGTCACTCGCCTGCCACCTGATGCCCAGACCCGGACCGGACCTGGGAGAACGGATCCGGCAACCGCTTTCGTCTGCTTTCGGAACCACTTGACAGGCGCGGCAAAAGTGGTTAAGAGTATTCCCCATAGAAACAGGGCAAAACGGAAGCAGAAGTCAGTAAAACCAAGGCGGCGCAATGCGCCTTGACCACTAACAAACAACTGTCCTGGAGGTCATGTGAAAATCCATCTGAAACAGATATATCCAATTCTGGCGGGTCTTGCCTTTGTGTTTGCCGGATCGGCTCTTGGCGCACCCGCCTCACCGGTGGTGCACGAGAATGCGGCCGGCGGGGTCCGGTTCCTGGAGGCGGGTCAACCGCCGGTCGTCATTTACCCGCTGGTCGGAAACGCAGAGCGGGCACGTGCGGCACAGAGAAAGAGCGGCACCACGGGTGGCAACCTGTACTACCACGGTGGAACCGGGGGCATCGGGGTCGAAACCGCGCCACACATTTACATTGTCTTTTGGGGATCCCAGTGGATCAACAATGATCCCAGCGGAGAAGCGGCCATTCTCGAGTCTTTGCTGGGCAGCGTCGGTGGCAGTTCCTGGCTCAATACCGTCACCCAGTATTGCGAGGGTGTGGCCAGCGGCACCGTGTTCTGCAATGGCGCCGGCACGCCGGCAGGCAACCAGCCGAACCTGCTCATTTCCTACTGGTATGACAGCGCCAAGGCCGCACCGAGACATCCCAAACAATCCCAGATCGCGGCCGAGGCGGTCCGGGCGGCCCAGTATTTCGGGAATACAGCTTCCGGGAGCAACGTCACCACCCAGTATGTGATTGCAACCGCGACGGGGAACAATTCGAGCGGGTTCGGCAGACAATACTGCGCCTACCATAGCTCGACCAGTTCGTCCTACGGTAACGTGGCCTACACCAACCTGCCCTACATCACCGATGCAGGCTCGAGCTGCGGGGCCAACTTCAACGGCTTGGGCCCGGATGCCGGCATCAGCATCGTGGAGGGTCACGAGGCTGCCGAAACCATCACGGACCAGTTCCCGAGCGGAGGCTGGCTCGATTCGAATGGTTCCGAGATCGGTGACAAGTGTGCCTGGATCTCCTCGGGCCAGGGGGCGTCCGCCGACGTGACGTTCCCGGACGGTACCACCTTCCCGATGCAATCCCTCTGGAGCAATGCCTTCAACAGCGGCGGGGGTGGCTGCGTGATGTCTTACTGACAGCTGTTCCGCTCCACAATCGCCGGCAGTGTCGGGGACATTGCCGGCGATTTTTCTTTGAACCGTTGCCCGGGCCATGCCCAGGCTCACACCTGGCCAAACAGTGACCGGCTTTTGTATCATGTCCCTAACATGAAAGGCCGGCATACGGAATGAGGAACCTGACGACCCACGTTCAGGAGGCAACCCCGTTTGCGAGGCGCTGGAGCTACGGCGCTCCAATCCGTGATTTTATGGCTGAAGATCCTTCGGCCATCCTGGGCCAACTGACAGCGGGATCTGCATTTGCGGACGAACTCTCCCAAAAAAAAGCGTGGGAGGAGGAAGCCCGTCTGCTGGTAGATGTGTTGGGTCCATACGGTTCGGCCCCAGGCGCCCTCTACCTCGAATACGACATTCCCCGACTGGGCAGGCGGATCGATGCGGTTTTGATCCTGAAACAGGTCGTGTTCGTATTGGAGTTCAAGGTGGGGGAAACCCGGTTTTCAAGTGAGGCGGAGGAGCAGGTCTTGGATTACGCGCTCGATCTCAAAAACTTTCATGAGCCGAGCCACACAGTTCCGATCGTCCCGATCCTCGTCGCCACACACAGCGATGCCATCCCCAATGGAATCGAAGTCCCGAAATCCGGGGATCTCCTGGCGAATCCACTTCGGTGCGGTGCACACGGTTTGCGGAAAGCGCTCCACCAGGCCCTTGTCTTTTTTGCTGGCACCCCGATCGACTGCCAAGCCTGGGAGCGGGGCCGGTACCACCCGACCCCCACAATTGTCGAAGCAGCCCGCGCACTCTATGCCGGCCATGCAGTCGGAGAGATTTCACGGAACGATGCCGGGGCCTTCAATCTGGCCGTCACCTCGGATCGTCTGTGTCAAATCATTGAACAGAGCCAAAAAAAGGGAAACAAGACGATTTGTTTCGTGACGGGTGTGCCAGGCGCCGGGAAAACCCTGGTCGGGCTGGACATCGCCAGCCGGAATAACCGGGTCCACGATCAGCGCTACAGTATTTTTCTTTCCGGCAATGGCCCGCTGGTCAGCGTCCTGCACGAGGCGTTGGCCCGCGACCGAAGGGAACGGGCGCAAAGACAGCACGAGACCTTGCGTCTCGGGGAAGCACGCAGTGCTGTAAAGCAATTCATTCAAAATGTTCATCATTTCAGAGACGATTGCTTGTCTCAGCCAGCCGCCCCGATCGAGCATGTGGCCCTGTTTGATGAAGCGCAGCGGGCATGGGATCTGCCCCAAACCGCCCGGTTCATGCAGCAGAAGAAACACCGGACCGGATTTAACCAGTCAGAGCCGGAATACCTCATTTCCTGTCTCGACCGACACCGGGACTGGGCCGTGATTGTCTGCCTGGTCGGCAGCGGACAGGAAATCAATACGGGAGAAGGGGGGATCCATGAATGGCTGGCCGCGATCTTGCATGCCTTTCCGCACTGGCTGGTCTGTCTTTCTCCCCAGCTCCGGAAAGCCGAGTATCACGTCGCCCAAGACCTTGCAGCGTTGGGAACTCGTGCCCAGATCGACTGGGACGAGAGCCTCCATCTTTCTGCATCCGTTCGGTCTTTTCGGTCTGAACGGGTCTCGGACTTTGTCAACCGGCTGCTGGCACTAGAAACGGAGCAAGCCCGAAACACGCTGTCCCAGGTGCTACCCCGATTCCCGATTTACGTCACGCGGCATCTGACCCTTGCCAAGAACTGGCTCCGGCAACAGGCCCGGGGTACGGAACGTTATGGCCTGATGGTGTCCTCCCAGGCGCAACGTCTCAAGCCGTATGCCATCGATGTCCGGGTCAAGGTAGATCCGGTTCGTTGGTTTCTTGAAGGCAGAAAAGATGTCCGATCCTCTTACTACCTGGAGGACGCAGCCACCGAGTTCCAGGTGCAGGGTCTGGAACTCGACTGGACCTGCGTGGTCTGGGACGGCGACCTCCGGACAGATGGGACCGACTGGCAGTATTTCAGCTTCAAGGGGAAACGATGGGAACGGATCCATAAAGAAGATCGGAAACGCTACCTCCTGAACGCCTATCGGGTCCTTTTGACCCGGGCACGGCAGGGGATGGTGATCGTGGTGCCGGAAGGAGATCGGTGCGATCCCACCCGGGATCCGCAATTTTACGATCCGGCCTACAGGTTTTTAACCCAGGTCGGGATCCCGGAACTTGAAGCGGAAGCCCAGCTGGCAACCGGCTAGGAGATTTCCAGGAGATCTCAGACCGGAGGAATTCTTGCAAGGTCTGCGCGTGAACCCGTCCTTCAGCTCGGAGTCCCCGGGCTCCATTAGCTTGATGACCGGCCCAGACTCCAGAGGATATCGTCGTGATCCATGTCTGGGACCCAAGCCTACGAGGCTCAGCAGGGAGAAGCCTCCCCCTCCCTGCCAGAAGGAAGCCGATTCCTAGATATTAAAGGCTGACTCTCAAGGCAATCCAACGTTCGGTTCTCGAGTTGCATTCACTGTGGGGCGGGAGTAATGTACCGGTGGTTACTCCATCAAGGTCAGCGTGGGCGAACCTCCACGTGGCCGATTCCCGCAGGGGTCGGCAGGGTGGATGTTTTTTTGGTTCCACACCAGCGGATTTCAGAGGTATCACATGAAACGATTCTCGTGGGTGACTTATTGGAGCCTGGTGATCTTTGGTTGCCTGGCGTTCACCGTGGGTGCGGCCGCCCGGGTCAATCCGGACCTCTATGCGGCTCTCCGCTGGCGCAACGTCGGTCCCTTCCACGGCGGCCGGGTTGCGTCGGTCACCGGCGTCATCGGCCAGCCCAACGTCTACTACGCAGCCACTCCCGAGGGGGGGCTTTGGAAAACCACGAGTGCCGGGGTCACCTGGTTTCCCATCTTCGACCAGATCAAAAAAGTGGACAGCCTCGGCGCTGTCCAGGTGGCACCCTCCGATCCCAATATCGTCTATGCCGGAACCGGCGACCCCACCATCATCAACGCACGGCTCGGCAGCCTGGGGGATGGGGTATGGAAATCCACCAATGCCGGCAAAACCTGGCACCACGTGGGACTCCGGAACACCGTGATGATCGACAACATCCTGGTCGATCCCAAAAATCCCAACGTGGTCATCGTCTCGGCACTCGGCAATCGCACCCACCACGGCGGAGGCATCTGGCGCAGCACCAATGGCGGGAGGACCTGGACCCGGGTCCTCGACCCGGCCGGTTACAAAGGCACACGCGAGGTCGTGGCCGATGCCGGCAATTTCCGGATCCAGCTGGCCACGACCGAAGGAACGGGGGGCCCATTTTTCAAGCTCATGCATGGCCCGAAGGCCAAGCCCAAACCACCACTCCTGTTCAAATCCACGAACGGCGGTCTGACCTGGACTCCCGTCAAAATTCCCGCTTTCCCGGGTCGGGTCAGCGTGGCAGTCGCCTTGCAGGGCCGGCGCATCTACATCGTCGGGAACAACATCCAGCATGGATCCGGGCTCTTCCGTTCCGACAATGGAGGGGCCACGTGGCGGCACATGGACGTCAAGGACAAGCGGATCAGCAATGGTCAGGGATCCTACAGCTGCGGCGTCTTCGTGGATCCCGAGAATCCGAACATTCTCTATACGGTGAGTACCGCCCTGTACCGTTCCACCGATGGGGGCGTCACTTTCCACGCCTTCAAAGGCGCGCCGGGTGGAGAGGATTACCACGACCTCTGGATCGACCCGCACGATGGCCGGCGCATGGTGGTCGCCTCCGACCAGGGGGCCAGCGTCACACTCAATAACGGCAAGACCTGGAGCCTCTGGTACACCGAGACCTTCTCACAGATCTACCATGTGGCCACCACCCATCAATATCACTTCTGGATCCTCGGCGCACAGCAGGACACCGGTGCCGTCATGATCCGCAACCAGAGCAACTGGGGACAGGTGGATTTCATCAACTGGAAACCCCTCCCCTCTTCCGAATTCGGCTACATCACGCCCGACCCCCTGCACCCGCACATCCTCTATGGCCTGGGCTACGGCCCGGGCGGGGGGGGCGGCAGCCTGATCAAGATCAACATGGTCACCGGACAGTGGGAGAACATCGCGCCCAACTTCGGGGTGAAATCCAAAAATTACTGGGGCAACCGCAGCCAGCCGAAAAAGTTCGACACCGCCTTTGATCCCCACGCTCTCTACATCGCCTACCAGTGCCTCCTGGTCTCGCAGGATGGCGGACATTCCTGGCGATCATTCAGCCCCAACCTCACCACGCTCAAGGGAAAGCCTCCCGTGCCCTGTGGCCAGCCGCTTCCTCCTGCCAAGAAAGTGAAGGGGAAAAAGAAGCCTCCCCACAATCCCTTTGCCCCACCTGGCCCGGTCATCAATGATTTCTCCATCTCCAAGGTCCATCCGGGCATTGTCTGGACCGTGAGCAGCAACAACCAGATCTACAACACCCGGGATGGAGGCAAACACTGGCACAACGTCACGAACATCACCGGCCTGGCGCCCCATACCCACCTGCACACGATCGTAGCCGGTGACACGGTGGGGACCGCTTATGTCACAGGCTATCTCACCGTCCGGCACCATCCCAAGCCCGTCGGACCCGCCCATACGATTGCCGGGGTTCCGCTCATCTGGCGCACCACCAATGGCGGCCGGAGCTGGGTCCCCATCGTGCATGGCCTGCCCCGCAACCAACGCACCGGCAGCTGGGTGAATGTGTTACGGGCCGATCCCAAGCAGCCCGGCCTGCTTTTTGCCGGAACCGAGACGACCGTTTACGTCAGCTTCGACAACGGCAATGACTGGCAGTCGTTGCGGCAAAACCTGCCCAGCACCTCCATCACGGATCTCGTGGTCCATACGGCCTACCACATGAACGATCTGGTCATCAGCACCTTCGGTCGCGGCTTCTGGGTATTGGATGACATCACGCCCCTGCGCCAGATTGCCGCCCATCCCCGGACAATCGCCTCCTCCTCCGTCTATTTCTTCAAACCCGAGGAAGCCATTCGTTCCCGCAGCAACAGCAACTGGGATCAGCCCTTCTCGGTTGAGGTCCCACAGGCCCCGAACCCGCCCTACGGCGTGATCGTGGATTATGCCCTCCGCCATCCACCCAAAGGTCCGATCCGGCTCCAGGTCTTTGATGCCCGGGGGCACCTGGTCCGCACCTACTCCAGCACGCTTCCGCCCCCCATCAAGGGTCAGGACTATCCCCGCTATTGGCTGGCCTCGCCCCAGTCACGGGCCTTGACCACCCATATCGGCCTGAACCGCTTCAACTGGGACCTCCGCTACGCACCACCGCCGGCCTTTCACCACGACCTCGAAAACCAGATGAACACCGTGGCCGGTGCCACAACGCCGGGTCCGCATGGACCCCAGGTGATTCCGGGGGTCTATACGCTCAAACTCACGGTGAACGGGAAGGTGTATACCCGACACGTCACCGTGATGAACGATCCCCGCGTCGGCCAGAGTGCGGATCTGATGGCAAAGCTGCGGGTCCAGAACCGGCTCACCATGCACGCCTATCACGGCATGGAACAGACCTACCAGGGCCACCAGGAAGTCCACGCCGTGAAAGTCCAGGTGGCCTCGCTCATGCGCGAGCACCTGCCGGCCCCGGTTGCCTTGAAGGCCAAGAAACTCATGGCCCGCCTGAGCCAGATCGGCGGCAAGAAAGTGGCGGGAGGCTTCCTGTTTCGTTTCACCCATCCGAAACCGAAACCCCACGCACTGCGCTCCTTCCTCATCCTCAACAATCACTTCAATACCCTGGTCAGCATGATGCAGGTGGGACTCGATATGGCGCCGACCGCAGCACAGATCGCCACCCTGAAGAATGACTGCCGCCAGGACAACCGTACGGTGGCTGCCTGGAAGGCGCTGGAGGCGAAACAGTTGAGGTCCTTGAACGCCCTCCTGGGGAAAAACCACCTGAAGAAACTCACCTTCGTGCCCATCCGGCTCGCCCGTCTGTCCTGCGGTGGAGTGACGTACAGGCACTGAGCCCAAGGAAGGCACCAGCGTGGCGGGGGCAGCTGTTATCCCCGCCACCAGACCTTGTCCACCGCGGCATCCAACCAGGGACCCGCTGCGGATCACGGCTGCACGCAGCGGGGAAACCGTCCGGAGGGAGGATCGACCCCGCGCACGTCACTCGTGGCTCGTCGTCACGACTGCAACCAACGCGTGCAGAATCGCATCCGGAGGCGGTGGACAACCGCTGACCACCTGATCCACGGGAAGCACACGGGCAACCGGTCCGCAGCTCGCGTAACCCAGCCCGAAAAGTCCTCCGGTGCAGGCGCAGTTACCAACCGCAATGACCCATTTCGGGTCCGGCATCGCGTCATACGCCTGTTTCAGGGCGGTCTCCATATGCCGGGAAACCGGACCCGTCACCAGCAACACATCGGCATGGCGAGGACTGGCCACGAACCGGATTCCGTACCCTTCGAGATTGTAGTAGGGGTTGGTGACCGCATGGATCTCGAGCTCACAACCGTTGCAGGACCCGGCATCGACGTGGCGAACTGCCAGTGCCCGGCCAAAGCGCCTGTGCAGCTGGGCCTGAAGCTTTGATACGGGTCCCGAGTCGTCCTGATGCGAAATCCGGGATTCGGAAATTATTCCGGTTCGGAGGATCTGCTTCAGGGTACGGAGCATGACGGGTTCTGCCTCTAAAGGTCCTGACCGCTGTAGGACAGGTTGAAGGACTTGTTGATCAACGGGAAATCGGGCACGATATTGCCGATCATTGCATGTTCGAGCACGGGCCAGTTTTGCCAGGAAGGGTCGTGGGGATGGCAACGATGGATGATGCCCCCGGCGGTTTCCAGACCCACCAGCACGGGTCCGCGCCAACCCTCGACCAGTCCGAGCCCGAATCCGTCCGGCACCGTGTCCGGCAGCGATCCGCGATGCGATGACGCGGGGAGCTGCTCGAGCAGGATCCGGCTGAGCCGGAGCGATTCGAACAGTTCCTGGAACCGTACGGAGACGCGGGCCCCAACATCTCCTTCGGAACTGTATCCCGGACGTACGTCAAGCGTGTCATAAGGTGCATGGCCGGGATCCCGCCGCGCATCCCTCCTCTGCCCGCTTGCCCGGCCCGCAAGCCCCACCAGTCCCAGCTGACGGGCAAGCCCAGGACTGACACGACCGGTTCCCGAGAACCGGTCTTGAAGACCCGCGTGATCCTCATAGATCCCCGAGAGGGTGTTCAGTTCGGATTCCAGTCGCGGGATCGCTTCGAGCAACATCCACCGCTTGGATTCATCGAGATCCGAGACGACGCCCCCAGGGACGATGGCATCCATCAGGTAGCGCGCACCGAAAGCCCGTTGATTGGCCCGGATCAGGTCTTCTTTGAGACGCGAAAATTGCGCCAGGGCGACTCCGAATCCGGCGTCATTGCCGAGTGCACCGAGATCCCCGAGATGATTGGCGATCCGCTCCCGTTCGAGATAGAGCGCACGCAGCCACAGGGCACGCGCGGGGGGATGGATCCCGCAGATCGCCTCCAGCGCCATGCAGTAGGCCCAGGAAAATGCCACTGCAGAATCACCGGAGACCCTCGCCGCAAGTCTCTCGGCACCGAATGCCGGAAGCAGGGTAAATCGCTTCTCGATCCCCTTATGGGTATAGCCGAGCCGTTCCTCGAGACGGAGAACTTTTTCACCCACGACCGAAAAGCGGAAGTGCCCGGGTTCGATCGTGCCGGCATGGACCGGGCCCACGGCGATTTCGTGTACGCCGTCACCCGTGACTCGAACGAAGGGATACGATCGGTCGGTGGATGGCCCGGTGGAGGACACGCTATCGAAGTCGTATCGAAGGGGGAAGCAGTCCTCGGACCACGCGTCATGGCGGATCCACGGCCTTCGATCGGCAGCTTCCGCACGGACCCCGAGCAGATCGTAGGCGGCACGTTCCATGCGGCCGGCCGCAGGAAAAATACCGGCAATCGAAGGATAACCCGGTGCTTGAGCCGGAAGGGCCACTTCGACAATCACGATTCCCGCCTCATCCTGCAAAGCGACCCGGAGCAAGAATCCACCGCCAGACTTCCGGTGATCGGAAACCCACAGCGCCTGCAGCACCCCTCCTTCCTCCTCAACTGAACGGCACAGCATCTGCAGCGGGTCCGGGGAGGTCCGGACAAGACGGACCGGAACCGCTCCCGTGCGCTCCTCGACAACCTGACCAAAGCTTGTGTAGTCCATGGCCATCACCCGATGAGCTTCGCTGCCGCGCGGTACCACTCTGAAAGATCATGGGGAATATAAATCCCGAGCAGAAAAACCATTGCGAGCTGCAGAAATACCGGAAACATCAGTGGAGTCCGGGACAACGGTTTCAGGTTGGTTTCGCCCCATACCATCTCCTGGACACGCAAGAAAATCGCTCCGAACGCGACCGAGAGCGTACCCATAAGTATCGGGGTTGCCCAGGGATACTCTCTCATCGCAGTGAGAAAGATCAAGAACTCGCTGGCGAATACGCCAAACGGCGGCATGCCGATGATGGCGAGCGTGCCGATCATGAGGCTCCACCCCACCGCGGGATTTGCATTCGCCAGTCCGCGGATCCGATCCATGGCCTGGGTGCCGGCTTGCTGCGCAGCATGACCCACCGTGAAAAAAAGGGAAGACTTGGTGAGCGAGTGCACGGTCATCTGCAGCAGGGCGGCAAAGTTCGCAATGGCCCCTCCCATGCCAAAGGCAAACGTGGCGATCCCCATGTGTTCGACCGAGGAGTAGGCAAACAACCGCTTGATGTCTTTCTGCCGCCAGAGCAGAAATGCGGCCACGGTGACGGAGATCAGCCCGAAACCCATCATCAGCTTCGGAGCCAGACCAGCGTATGCAGACCCATCGACCAGAACCTTGCAGCGAACCACCGCATAGAGCGCGACATTGAGAAGCAGCCCGGACAATACGGCCGAGACCGGCGCCGGACCTTCGGCGTGTGCATCCGGAAGCCAATTGTGCAAGGGGACCAGTCCCACCTTGGTACCATAGCCGACCAGCAGGAACACAAATGCGAGCGAAAGCACGGTCGGCTCCAGCCGACTTTTGACCTGGTTCAGGTGGGTCCAGAGCAAGGCACTGATGCCGACGTTCCCAAGGATTTTTTCAGCAGCCAGGTAGAGCAGGATGGTCCCGAACAGGGCCTGCGCAATGCCGACCCCACTGAGGATGAAGTATTTCCAGGCCGCCTCGATACTCGCAGGGGTCCGGTAAAGCGACACCAACAATACGGTTGTCAGTGTGGCTCCCTCCATCGCCACCCACAGAATGCCCATATTGTTCGTTGTGAGTGCGAGCAGCATGGTAAACATGAACAGCTGGAACATTCCATAGTAAAGCCGGAGTTGTCGGGAACCGAGGCGTCCATGTTCTTGCTCGACCCGCATGTAGGAACGCGAGAAAAATGATGTCGTGAGCCCGATGAATGAAGTCAGGACGACCAGAAAGACATTCAACGAATCGAGGAAGAACTCCTGTCCGGCAGTGATCCAGGTTCCATTCACGATCACATGCGCGGCCAGCCAGAGCCCCCCCATGAATGTTCCGAGGCTGATCAGGATGTTTGCAACGGACGCCCAAAGCCGGGTTCCGGCCAGAGCCAAAAACAAGCTGCCCAACAAGGGAAATCCGAGAAGGAGAAGCAGTGCCATGTCAATCCTCTCTGAGCGATTCCAGATTGTGCAGGTCCAGACTGTCGAATTGTTCGCGAATATGGAAGAAGAAAACGCCAAAAATCACGGCCCCGACCAGCACATCCAGGGCCACACCCAACTCCACGACCATCGGCATCCCGTACGTGGCACTGGTCGCCGCAAAAAACAGGCCGTTCTCCATGGCCAGCAACCCGATGACCTGGGTGATTGCCTTCCGGCGCGTGATCATCATGAGAAAGGACAGCATCACGACCGCCAGCGCAATTCCGAGGGTGCTATGGGTGACCGTATGCGCGAAACGGGAAATCGGTTCCGCGAGCGTAAAGGCAAAAATCACGAGCAGAAGCCCGGCCAGCATTGTTCTCGGTGCGTTGAGCAGGACCTCGGTTTCCCACTGCGCACCCAGACGGCGGATCAGACGATGCAGGATGAGCGGCAGGAAGATCACCTTGAGCAGGAGCGTGAGTGCCGCCGAATAGAAGAGTTGATACTGGTGTGTCTCCCACGCCACGATGACAATGGATACAAACAAGGTTGCGCCTTGCAAGGCAAAAAGAACCACGAGCGTGAGCACGCGCCGCTGCGAAAGCATGGAGAAAGACAGCAGCAGAAGAACAGCCGCACACAGGTCAATCAACTGGGAGAGAAAGGGAACCGTCATGTGTCAGTACCCGAGTAGCAGATGAACCAGCAGCCCGAGAACGGCCAGCAGGAATGCGGTGGCCAGGAATTCGGGCACACGGAAGAGGCGCATCTTGGCATTGATGGTCTCAATCCCGGCGAGTCCAAGGCCTGCGACAAGCAGCTTGAGAAACAGGGCAGGAACGGCCCACAGGAGGTCAAGGGGGGTACCCGAACCCTGCGCCAGTCCCCACGGGACAAACAGTGCAAGCCCGATACACACGTAATTCAAGAGCTTGAGGGACGAAGACCATTCGATCAGTGCGAGATGGCGCGCTGAATATTCAAGGACGGTCGCTTCGTGGATCATGGTCAGCTCCAGATGGGTGGACGGATTGTCCACGGGAATCCGGGCATTCTCGGCAAGCAGCACCATCAGGAAGGACACGCTCGCAAACGCGAGACTCGGATAGATCGAAAGGCGGTCGTGAGCCAGCGCATTGACAATCGTGGGAAACGATGTGCTCTGGGAGATCAGCGAAGCAGTGAAGAACACCATCAGCAAGGCGGGCTCCGCGAGAAACCCGACCAGCATTTCACGTCGCGCTCCCATCGAGCCGAACGCAGTGCCGATGTCCATGGCACCGAGCGCCAAAAACATGCGTGCCATGGCAAACAGGCCGACCAGAGCAATGGTGTCAGCGGCCGTGGCAAAAGGAAGCCCCGTCCACAAGGATGGAATGATCCCCGCAGCAAGTGCCATCGAGGCAAACTCCACGTACGGTACGAGCCGGAACAGGGGTGAGGCGCTTGCGGCGATGACCGCATCCTTGTGAAACAGCTTCCGGATCACACGGTACGGCTGGAGGAGGCCCGGACCCCGCCGGCCCTGGAGCCATGCGCGGCACTGGTTCACCCAACCCGTCAGCAAGGGCGCGATCCCGATCGCAAACGCAATCGTCAGGGGTTCCAGGATGAGGGAACGGGTGTTCACAGGACAAAGACGAGGAGCGCGAGAAGCGTCAGGAAGCTGAAAAGCAAATACACCGCGATCCGGCCCTGTTGAATCCTGGCTGCCTGGCGGGAGAGACGGTGAATCAGGGCTTTGGACGGCGCATACAAATGGAGCCAGAAAGGATCATCGACCTGGACACGGTAATGGGGCGCACTGTCGTAGGGCGTGGGCAGTTCACGCCGGATGTGGAAAAACGGCTCGAAGATCTGGCGGATCGGCTGTCCAAATCCTTCCGCAGTGTCCTGCATGCGGGGCGTCATCACCGGGAAACCACACCCCCAGGGGATCGTTCGTCGGACCTTGCCCCTGTAGACCAGCCGAACCATGGCCATCACGGCCAGGACCAGCACAACGGTACTCAACAGGAAGAGGATCGGGCTGTAGGATGCCCGTTCCGGGGCAATGGGTGCGAGCAACCACCACTGCTGCAACCGCCCACCCAGGGAGGCTCCCAGCAGCTTTTGGGTGATGCCGCCCAAAAGCATCAAAACCGGAACCGGGAGGATTCCGAGCAGAATGCTGCCCAACGCAAGCCAGAGGAGGGCAATGCGTTCCAGCCAGCCACAGTCATGGGCTTCACGCAGCCCGGGTTCGCGGGGCTGTCCGAGAAAAACGACTCCGTAGAACTTGACCATCACATAGGCGGCCAGGGCGGAGACCAATGCAAGCGCTGCGGCGCCAATCGGCAGCAGCATGTTGATGAAGCTGTGGGGCAGATTCTGGGTGAACAGAAAAGCCTGGAGCAGAAGCCATTCCGAGACAAACCCGCTCAGGGGCGGCAAGCCGGCAATGGCGAGTGTGCCCACCAGGGTCAGCCAGGCCACCCAGGGCATTCGGTGGATCAGACCGCCCAGCTTCCCAAGACTGCGTTCCCGGGTCGCATGCAGCACCGAGCCGGTGCCAAGAAACAACAGGCTTTTCGAGAAGGCATGCGTCAGGCAGTGGTAGAGCGTGGCAACAAACGCGAGCGCCGCGAGCCCGTCCATGTGAAACGCATGGAAGATGATGGCGAGACCGATCCCGGTGAAGACGATGCCGATGTTCTCGATCGAGGAATAGGCCAAGAGGCGTTTCATGTCCGTCTGCGCCGCAGCAAAGACCACACCGAACACCGCACTGAACAGGCCGAGTGCGAGCGTAAGCAGCCCCCACCACCAGATCTGATCGCCGAGAAAGTCAAACGTGACCCGGAGCAGGCCATAGACTGCCACTTCGAGCATGACCCCGCTCATCAACGCCGAGACCGGTGAGGGAGCGGCGGGGTGTGCCTCGGGAAGCCAGACATGCAGGGGGACAAGCCCTGCCTTGGCACCAAACCCCAGCAGTGCGAGCAGGAACGCGAGAGTTCCCCAGAGGGGCGTCAAGTGGGCCTCGCGCATGGCATCAAAGGTGAAATTCCAACCTCCCCCCTGGAGGATTCCGAAACAGAGCAGGATGCTGATGGCGCCGATGTGCGCGATGATCAGGTAAATGAATCCGGCGCGACGGATTTCGGGAAGCTGGTGCTGGGTCGTGACCAGGAAATAGGAAGAGAGGGCCATGACCTCCCAGGCGATCATGAACGTGTAGGCATCGTTGGCCATGAGCACGACCGCCATGCTCGCGAGGAAGACATGATATTGCAGGCCCATCAGCCCCGCGGGAGTGCCATCACCGGGGCGGAAGTAGCCGGCGGAGAACAGGCTGATACCGGCGGAAGTGAAGCCGAGCAGCATCAGAAAGAAACGGGACAGGTCGTCCAACCGCAGATGGAACGGCAGCCCGGGCAGGCCGAAGGGCAAAACCAAACTCTGCGCCGGGAGTGCCAGATCCCGAAGCGCC
>JAKATI010000009.1 GCA_021828045.1 Pseudomonadota bacterium
ACGCAATACGTGATGATGGAACTGGGCCAACCACTGCATGCATACGATGCCGGGGCCGTCGGTGGGGGCGAGATCCGGGTCCGCTGGGCCCGAAAAGGGGAATCACTGGCTCTTCTGAACCAGCAAACGGTTGGGCTGGATGAAAGCTTCCTGGTCGTGGCCTCCCCGACCCGGCCTCTGGGCTTGGCCGGTGTGATGGGAGGACGGGAAGCCGCAGTGCAAGGCGAATCCCGCCACATCTTTCTGGAGAGTGCGCATTTTTCCCCGGAGGCGATTGTGGGTCGGGCCCGTCGCATCAACTGCAGCAGCGAGGCGGCGCTGCGTTTCGAGCGGGGAGTGGATCCCGTGCTTCCGGCTGCTGCCATCGGGCGCGCGGTTGAGCTGCTGGCGGAGATCTACGGTCCTGCGATCCGCTTTGTCTCCCGGTCGGAAGCCATGGGGGACCCGCACCGCCCGCGCGGGATCCGGTTCGAGCCCTCGCTGGTCCAGAAAAAGCTCGGATGCCGGCTACAGCGCCGGACCCTGCGGAAATACCTCGAGGCCACAAGATGTGCCGTGGAGACGGCTGATTCCGGCTTCCAGGTGACGCCTCCCTCCTGCCGCTACGATCTCCGTGCGCCGGAAGATCTCGTGGAGGAGGTGGCCCGTCTTCATGGATATGCGCACTTGCCGACCCGTCCGCTGACAGGCGCCCTGCGGCGCTTGCCCCAAGATCCCTCCCGTGCCGCGATGGAAAAATGGCGGGGACGGCTTGCGGAGCGGGGCTACCAGGAAACGATCTCCCTTTCCCTCGTGGATCCAGACTGGGACCAGGCGTTTGCGATACCAGAGGAGTCCCCCCTCCCTCTGCTCAATCCGCTGGCCCGCGACCAGTCCACGCTGCGGCGGAGCCTCTGGCCCTGCCTCGTGCGAACACTGGTCTACAACCAGGCCCGAGAACAGAAACGGCTTCGGATTTTCGAGATGGGTTCCGTTTTTCATGAACAGGCAGGGCGGAAGAATGAGCACGAGGAAATCGCCGGCTTGTGGAACGGTTCAGCGAACGAGATGCAATGGGGAACCCCGGATCGGGAAGTCGATTTTTATGACGTCAAGTTGGACCTCGAGTCGTTGCTGATTTCCCTGCCGGGACCACTGCGTTTCAGGCCGTCCCAGCACGCGGCACTGGATCCTGCGGAATGTGCCTGCCTCTTCTGGGGAGAACGCCGGATCGGCTTCCTGGGGGCGCTCCATCCGGGACTCCAGAGGAGGTGGGAGGTCAAGGGAAAAACCTATCTTTGGTCCTTGAATTTAAATGAGTTAGATGTATTTTTTGAAGTAGAATATAAAGCACCGCCCCGCTTTCCCTCCATGCGGCGTGATCTGGCTTTCGAGTTGCCGGTCGCGGTTCCGGTGGGGGATGTGGAAGCGGCCCTGCTGGTTGCAGGACGCCCTACCCTCGTGGAAGTCCGGCTTTTTGACGTTTATGCCGGAGCACCTTTGCAGGAGGGTTTCCGGAGCCTGGCTTTTAGCTTGATCTTTCGGGATGAACATAGCACACTAACGGAAAAGGCCATCAACGATCTCTGCGAAAAAGCAGTTGTCCTCATCGAGGGAGAGTTCCATGGTAGACTCCGAAGGTAAATCAAGCGCGCTTACCAAGGCGAACCTGGCGGCAGCCTTGAATGGCGAGCTCGGAATCAACAAACGGGAATCCCGTGAACTCGTGGATCTTTTCTTTGATGCGATCAAGACTGCCCTCTTCGATGGTCATTGTGTCCACCTGTCGAGCTTCGGGAACTTCGATCTGCGGGACAAAAACCAGAGGCCCGGTCGGAATCCCAAGACCGGCGAGGAGATTCCCATTTCCGCCCGCCGGGTTATCACCTTCCATCCAGGCCAGAAACTGAGGACCCGTGTCGATGGTTATGCTGGAAGCAGAGAATAGGCTTGAACTGGCCCCGATCCCCGCGAAGCGTTACTTCACGATCGGGGAGGTCAGCGATCTTTGCCAGGTCAAGCCTCATGTGCTCCGGTATTGGGAGCAGGAATTCAGCCAGTTGCGTCCCGTCAAGCGAAAGGGCAACCGGAGGTATTACCAGCGTCAGGATCTCCTCCTGATCCGCCAGATCCGCAGCCTTCTGTACGAGCATGGCTATACGATTGGAGGCGCGCGTCAGCAGCTGGGAGGAGATGGGATGCAACAGGACATGCATCACAGTACCCAGATCGTGAAACAGCTCCGAATGGAACTGGAGGATGTTCTCAAGCTCTTGAGAAGCTGAAGGTCAGGGTAGGTCCGTCGGGGTGTAGCGCAGCCTGGTAGCGCACCTGCATGGGGTGCAGGTGGTCGGAGGTTCAAATCCTCTCACCCCGACCATTGTCGGCCTGAAGGTTTTTCGTCACCGGCTGCGAAGCGATGCATGTGCTCAGTCGGATTCCGTTTTCCGATCCCGCGCGTCCAGGAATTCCGGAAGAAAGAGGTCGGGGAGCAATCGTGCCCCGGGGGAGACCGCATAGCGGTCGAGATCGGTGATTCCGGCTTCCTGGAGCACGGTTTCATCGATGAAAAACTGGCCGGTTGTCGTTCGTGCCGGTTGTTTGAGGATTTCCACCGCGGCGTCGGCGACAATCTCCGGTGTGCGGCAGTTTTCCGGCCGGATGGATCCGCCGAGCTGGGTCAGCGCTTGGGTCGCGATGACCGTTTTTGGCCAGAGGGCATTGACGGCAATGCCTTTGGGGGCCAGTTCCCGGGACAGTCCAAGCACGCAGAAGCTCATTCCCATTTTGGTGAGGGTATAACCCAGATGTCCCGAGAACCAGCGCGGGTCCAGGCTGGGAGGTGGAGCGAGCACCAGCACATGGGGGTTTTCGGCCTGCCGGAGGTGGGGGAGGGCAGCGCGCGTGCAGGCATAGGTCCCTCGCGCGTTGACCGACCAGAGCAAGTCCAGTTTTTTGACGGGAATTTCGGCGAGCCCGCCCAGGGCAATGGCACTGGCGTTGTTCACGAGGATATCCAGCCGGCCCCACTCGGCCACCACCCGGGACACGGCGGCTTCGATGGCCTCCACGTCGCGGATATCCGTGGCGATCGGCAAGGCCTGGGCACCCAGATCCCGGACTTCGCGAGCCACGGTTTCGATGGTCCCGGGCAGGTGCGGGTGCGGAGTTTGCGTTTTGGCGAGGATCGCGATCCGGGCACCCGCGCGGGCCGCCCGCAGGGCAATTGCACGCCCGATGCCGCGGCTTGCACCGGTGATCAGCAAAACCCGGTCTTTGAGCGGGTAAGATGAATCAGGCTTCGACATGTTGGGTTTCTCCAGTTTTCACGATCTGCCCTCGCGCGGTTCGGTAAGGGTGTGGGCAATCGGCTCGGGCGAGCCATCGGGGCGGGCCGGTACTGTCGATGCGGTGCAAGTGGCCCGGATCCGCATGCCTTCTGCTCTTCCGGCACGCGGTCTGCCGATCCCACAGGGCGTTTTGGGATATTGGAAAGCCGTTGTGGCGTTTGATTGATTCTTCGACATGTTATCAAGACGGATCGAGCAAGTCGACCAGCAACCCAAACATGTCGGAAGCATGGGAAACCATCGACCCATTTTATTCATGGCTTGGTCAATGCGACCGATGTCTCATGCTTGAGTGAATGGTGGGGCCCTTGGATCCATGCCGTCTCCATGTTCGCAAATTGCGCACCCTGCCTCAACCCGTGGGATTTACAAGCAAAGCCCGGATGGCAGGACTAAGATGGATGGACATCGGGACTCAAAATGGGAATCCATGATGGGAGCGGCCACCCCTCCAGCCCTGATTGATGAGAAGACACTCCAAGCGTGGATTGGAGAGCCCGACGTGTGCCTCGTCGATTGCCGGTTCCGGCTCGAGGATCCCGGATGGGGGGAACGGAGTTGGGAGGAAGGACATATCCCGGGCGCTCGTTATGCCCATCTGGACCGGGTCCTTTCAGGGTCCGTGACGGAAAAAAGCGGGCGGCATCCCCTGCCGGATCCCGCTGCATTGGCTCGCTGGCTGGGTCAGGCGGGAGTTGACGAACGCACGCGAATTGTGGCCTATGACCAAACCACGGGGCCCTTCGCGGCTCGCTTGTGGTGGCTTGCGCACTGGATTGGCTTGTCGAACGTGTCCGTGCTGGATGGCGGTTGGTCGGTCTGGGTCGACCATCACGGCCCGATTGAATCGGTCCCTCCTCAAGCGGTCGCGGCGAAAGCTTTCGAGCCGCGACCGAATCCCGATCTGTGGCTGACCACGCCTGACATCGAAGCCGTTGTGGCCGGGCAGGCCCGGGGCGTGCTTCTCGATGTACGTCATGCGAACCGGTATCACGGTCTCGAGGAACCCATCGACTCCGTGCCGGGCCACATTCCAGGGGCAGTCAACTTCTGTTACCTGGAGACCCTGGCTCCCGATGGGCGGCTTCTCGACCCAGCCGAACTCCGTAGGCGCTTCGCCACCGTCCTCGGGCGATGCCCACCCCGGGAGGTGATTCATTCCTGCGGTTCCGGGGTGACGGCCTGCCAGACCCTGCTGGCAATGGAGTGGGCGGGTCTTCCGGGGTCACGCCTCTATGCCGGTTCATACAGTGAGTGGATCCGTTCGGGATCACGGCCGGTCGTCCGCAGGTCCTGAAACCCGGGTTGCATCAGGAAGAAGGGCGGTCATGACGCAAGAGGCGGGTTTTTTGCCGCGCCCAGTCCCGTTCCCGTTCGCTGCGTCGCTTGTCATGGAGTTTTTTCCCCCGCGCGAGACCCAGTTCCAGTTTGGCCCGTCCGTGCTTCCAGTACAACCGCAAGGGAATCAGGGTCAATCCCCGTCGCTCAACGGCACCGCGCAGGGTGTCGATTTCCCTCTGGTGAAGGAGCAACTTGCGCGTTCGCTCCGGGTCCACGGTCCGGTGGGTGGAGACGGTGGGCAGCGGTGCAATCTGGCTTCCGATCAGCCAGATGGCACCGTTTTTGATCAGGGCATAGCTGTCCCGGATCTGGATGCGTCCCGCCCTCAAGGCCTTGACTTCCCAACCCTCGAGCACCAAGCCCGCCTCGTAGCGTTCCTCGATGGCGTAGTCATGGCGTGCCCTCCGGTTTTCGACCTGGGCCGGGGGTTTTGATCGCTGCGTTTCATCCTTCATGGTGGCATTATACGGGGGCATTTCCGGAGCGATTGTCGGCCCGTGTTGCGGAATATCCAAAAGCGAGCGTCTGTCTCCTGTCGGGTGGACGACATGTACCGGCTGGTTGCGGACGTTCCCTCCTATTCCCGCTTTCTGCCCTGGTGCGCCAATGCCCGGATCCTCGGGAAAGAGGTGGAGGCACCGGGCTGCGAAATCGTCTTGGCCGAGATGGGCCTGGCCTGGGGGCCCCTCCGGTATCGGTTGAGGACCCGGAACCACAACCACTTTCCCGACCGGATTCACATGAAGCTGGTCGAGGGGCCTTTGCGCGAGCTGGATGGAACCTGGATGTTTGAACCGGCAGGCTCCCGGGCATGCGAGGTCGCGCTGGATCTCTCCTTCGTCACCGGGAGTCGAATGATGGGCCATCTGGTCGCCCCGTTGATCGGTGAGGCCATGGAGACCCTGACGGATGCTTTTGTGGAAGAGGCGCGTCGAAGATACCCGGATGGCGGCGATGTGGATTGAGATGGTATGGATGGACGGGGAGCGCGAACACCGCCGGATGCTGACCCTGTCGTCGGGATCGACCTTGGCGGATGCGCTCCGGATAGCCGGGCTTCAGGGCTTTGCCGAACGTTGGCAGGCCGGGGGCGGCCGGATGGCCCGGGCGGGTCAGGAAATCGGTCCGGGCTCGATTCTCCGGGCGACGGACCGGGTCGAGTTCCTCAAGCCGCTCCAGGTTCGACCCGGCGATCTCCGGCTTGGACGTTTGGGGAGAAAAGGGGGGAAAGTCAGTGGGCGGGCGGTTTCACCGGAGGGAGGCCTCCCCAGCGACGAATCCGGACCACCTTCCCCCGATGAAAGAGAGTCCGGAGGTGATGAATCCGGGCAGAGGAGAAGTGGCCGGCCTTCCGGTAGTAGATATAGACCCAGCGCCGGGAGGAAAAGGGGTTTTTGAGTGCCGGCGGGCCGAGCAGGTAGGTGACCTGTGATTGCGTCATGCCGACCTTGATTTCATGCCTCATCGCCGGCGACAGGTAGTTGCCTTGGTGCATCGGGGCAATATAGACGAAGCTGCAGCCCCCAAGCCCGATCGCACACAGACCGAACAGCAATAACCGGTTGCGGGAGCTCATCGGGAACGGCCAGAGGAACGGGGAGGTGCGGCCATGATAACCGATCAGGGGGCTTTCTGTGCCCGACCGATGAGTTCGCGGGCATGGCGGTGGGCCGCGTCCGTGACTTCCTCACCGGCCAGCATGCGTGCAATCTCCTGCTCCCGCGACTCGGCATCCAGGGGAACGACCTGGGTCCGGGTATTTTCGTGATGGCTTTCTTTGAGGACCCGAAAGTGATGGTGGCCCTGGCAGGCAACCTGCGGAAGGTGGGTGATACAAAACACCTGCCGGTGACCGGCCAGGGTCCGAAGCTTGAGTCCGACCCGTTCGGCGATGCGACCCCCGATCCCGGAATCAATTTCGTCAAAGACCAGGGTCGGCACCCACTGGGCGTGGGCCGAGGCCAGCTGAAGGGCCAGGGCCAGGCGGGACAACTCGCCCCCGGAGGCGATTTTGACGAGGGGTAGGGCGGGTTGGTCGGCATGACTCCTGAAATCCAGCCGGATCGATTCCAGACCACGCGGGCCGGGGGGAGCCGGCTCGAAGTGAACGGCGAGTTGGGCACCTGGCATTCCGAATTCGGGCAGGAGATGGTTTACCGCCTCCTCCAGCCGGGATGCCGCTTTCCGGCGATCCCGGGAGAGTTGCGAGGCCGCCCGCTGATAGCGCTCTTCGGCCGCTGCCGCCTCTGCCCGGTATTGCTCAAGGAATCCGGATCCCGTGGCCAAAGCTTCCGCCCGCCTTCGGGTCTCCTCCAGCGCATCCGCGAGCTCCTCCGGGCGCATGTGGAAGCGGTAGGCCAGCTCCTGGTAGCGGTCAAAGCGGAGGCGGATGGATTCCATCTGGGCGGCATCGATTTCGATGTTGCTTTCGTACTGGTCCAGTGTCCCTTCACACTGAGCAATCGCGCTCTTCGCCTCGTCGATCCGTCCCGCGAGGAGTTCCAGGGCGGGATCCAGGGAGAGGAGCGGCCGAAGCTCCTTCTGGGCCCGGCCCAAAAGCGGTTCGCATCCGAGCCGCTGGGTCTCCTCCTCGCCGGCCAGCAACTTCCGGATTCCGAGCAGTCCTTGACGGATGCGTTCCAGATGGTCGAATCGTTTCTGGGATTCGGCCAGGCGCTCGAACTCTCCGGACCGGGGTTCCAGCGACGCGAGCAGCTCCAGCCGTTCGCGGATTGCCGCCGATTCGGATTCGGATGCCGCGGCCTGTTTTTCCTGCGCTTCGAGAGCGAGCCGGGCCTCCCGCAAGGCGCCATGGTGGGACTGGATTTCCCGGACCTCGGCGGAAAGCCCACCGAAGGCATCGATCAGGCTCATCTGGGTTTCGCGACGGGTGAGGGATTGATGCTCATGTTGCCCATGCAGGTCAACCAGCAAATCGCTCAACTGACCCAACATCTGCAGCGTCACGGGATGGCCGTTGATGTATGCGCGCGAGGGTCTTCCGTCCCGGTAGACCAGGCGTCGCAGGGTGCATTCGGTTCCCTCGCCTAGACCATGCTCCTCGAGCCAAAGTCCCGCCGGGGAGCGGGTGTCGGGCCGGAACAGGGCCGTGACCGTGCTTTCGTCCCGATCCGGGCCGATGACCACACTGTCGGCCCGTCCGCCGAGGGCCAGTCCCAAAGCCTCGATCAGGATCGATTTCCCGGCTCCGGTCTCTCCGGTGAGGACCGTGAGTCCCGGCTCGAAGTCCAGCGCCAGCTGGCGGATCAAGGCGTAGTTCCTGATTTCGAGACTGGCCAGCATGCCTAACTCTCGGACCGGCCCCAATGAAGTTTTTCGCGCAAACGGGCAATCGGGTCATAGCTCGCCGGATGGATGATCGTAAGTTCGCGACCCGCCCGGTTGATTTGGACCCGGACTCCGGGATCGAGACGGCGGGCGGCGGCGCCATCCCAGTTGACGAGGCAGCGGGAGGCCTGCGCCTCCGGTACCCGGAGCTCGATCTGGGCCTCTCCCGGAATGACGAGCGGCCGGTCGGAAAGATTGTGGGGGGCAATCGGAAGGATGACGAGGCAGGACAGCTCTGGATGGAGAATGGGCCCTCCTGAGGAAAGGGCGTAGGCCGTGGAGCCACTTGGGGTCGAGACGATCAGTCCATCGGCGCGATGGGCGCAGACAAAGCGTCCGTCGATCCAGGTTTCGATGTCGATCATCCTTCCGCCATCGGCCTTTCCGAGGACGATGTCATTCAGGGCAAGGCGCCATTCCGGGGCGCCGGGCTTCAGACATCCCCGGATGAGGACCCGCGTTTCCGTCTGGTACTGTCCTTCGAGAACGGGCTTGAGCTCCCCATCGAGCCGGTCGGCAGAAAAATCCGTGAGATAGCCCAGTCGCCCGAGATTGATCCCCAAAACCGGAATCTCTGCCCGCGTGGCAGCGGCGGTGGCCAGGAAGGTGCCATCTCCGCCCAGGCTGATGGCAAAATCGCCGGGCTCGAAGACGGGTTCGATCCCGGGGGGGTCGGCTTTCCCGGAGGGACCGGGCATCTCACGCGCCTGGACGACGGGAATTCCGGCCTGTCCCAAGATCTTCTCGAGATTGGCGAGCACCGCGGGGGTTGCGGGCGTCTCTCCCCGGCAGAAAACAAAAGCACGTGCAAGAGTCGGCATGGGTCAGATGTTACCCTAGAGACCGGGATGGGGGGCGCCGCCCATCCCCGGGTGAGGTCAAGGAGAGGCTGGGGGGCGGGGCGGGTTGATTTATGGTAACGTGATTCCGTCTCCTCCCCATCGACAGGCCCACCGTGCTGAGATGACGAATCCACCCGGATTTTCGTTGCCCGAGCTGGATGAGCGCGCCCGCACCGTACTGAAGCTGCTGATCGAGCATTACATCGAGGACGGGCAACCGGTCGCCTCGCGGACGTTAGCGCGCGATTTCGGTCATGCGTTGAGCCCGGCCACCATTCGCAATGTCATGGCGGACCTGGAAGACGCGGGCTTGATCCAATCCCCCCATACCTCGGCCGGACGGATCCCCACGGTTTTGGGGTACCGGTTTTTCGTCGACAGCCTGATTGAAGCACCGGCCATGGGTGCGGAACTGATCGAAACCCTGAAAACGGGGTTCGAGCAGAAGCCAGTCACGATGGGACAGTGGAGTGCGGCGACTGAACTGTTGTCCTCCATCACGCACTTGGCCGCGGTGGTGACCCTTCCCGGAAGGGACCAGCTCTCCTGGGCCCGGATTGAGTTTGTCCCGTTGTCGGAACACCGGATCCTCGTCGTCCTTTTGACCGATGATCAGGAGGTCCAGAACCGCCTGATTGAAACCTCGGTCCCCTATTCCCGGGATTTTCTGGCACAGGCGGCCCAGTTTTTGAACGAGATGTTTGTGGGGAGGAACCTTGAGGAGGTCCGCCAGCGCTTGGTGGCGGACCTTCAAATGACCCAGGCGGGTCTTTCCGCATGGATGAAGCAGGCCATGTCTCTTGCGGAAACGATTTTGGACCAGGCCTTGACTCCGAGTCCCGAGGTGGTGGTGAGCGGGGAAGTCAATCTCATGGATTTCGATGAGCTGAGGGACTTGTCCCGGCTGCGGGATCTTCTCGATACGCTGACCCGCCAGCGGGATCTCATCCGTCTCTTTGATGCCAGTGTGAGGGCCGACCGGGTCCAGATTTATATCGGGAGCGAGTCCGGGTATAATGCGCTCAGTCCCTGCTCTGTGATCCTTTCGCCGTACCGGGCGGGTGGACGGACTTTGGGGGTCCTCGGGGTGATCGGTCCGACGCGGATTCCGTACAATAAGATCATTCCGATCGTGCAGGTCAGTGCCGATCTGATCGGCGCATCGCTGCAGAACCATTGAGGGTGGTCTCTCCGCTGCGGCCACCACCGGTTGGGCGCCCAAGCCCGGCTTCTCGTGAAGAGGGAGGCCGGCTTTTGCCGTGATTCATCGTGCTGGAGAATATAGAGTGATGTTGGAAGATCCCGAGGTCCCTTCATCCGGTTGCCCGGATAGCGCAGAGCCCTCCGATGCGGGAGAGACGGAACGGAGTGGACAGCTCCAAAGCAACCTTGAAGATGCCGAGCGGAAGGCCCGGGAGAACTGGGAGCGCTACCTGCGCGTTGCAGCCGAGCTCGAAAACCTCAAGAAACGGACGCAGCGCGAAGTGGAAAGTGCCCATCGCTATGCGCTGGAAGGGTTTCTCACCGATCTCCTCGCGGTCAAGGACAGCCTGGAACTGGGGCTCCTCAATGCAAGTGGGGAGGGGGGGGGTGGGCTGAAAGAAGGGGTTGAGTTGACACTCCGGCTTTTCCAGCAGCTCCTTGAAAAACAAGGAGTTGATGAGATCAATCCCCTGCATGAGCCGTTTCATCCGGAGTATCAGGAAGCCATTGGGACCGAATCCGAGCCGGGAGCCGGTCCCGGGATTGTGCTGCGGGTCATTCAGAAGGGGTATCGCTTGAAAGGGCGCCTCCTGCGTCCTGCACGGGTCATCGTGAACCGGGCTGAAGAGACTTGATCTCGGAGTGCCCATCCCCATATTCGAGTTGATAGAGGCAACGAGCCTCCGGCCTGGATTGTGATCGAAACCGTTTCTGGAGAAATTTATGTCTAAAATCATTGGTATCGATTTGGGAACCACGAATTCCTGTGTCGCCGTCATGGAGGGGGGGCAGCCCAAGGTGATCCCCAATAGCGAAGGTGACCGGACCACCCCGTCGGTCGTGGCTTTTGGCAAGGATGGAGATGTAATGGCCGGGCAGATGGCCAAGCGCCAGGCGGTGACCAATCCCAAAAATACCCTGTATGCGGTCAAGCGCTTGATCGGCCGTCGGTTCAACGAACCAATGGTCCAGGATACCCTGAAACGCTCCCCGTTCTCGATCGTGCAGGCGAAAAATGGCGATGCCTGGGTTGAGGTGGCGGGCAAGCAAATGTCTCCGCCCGAGATCTCGGCCCGGGTTCTCATGAAAATGAAAAAAACGGCCGAGGACTACTTGGGAGAGACTGTGACCGATGCGGTGATTACCGTACCGGCCTACTTCAATGATTCCCAGCGGCAGGCGACGAAAGACGCGGGTCGCATTGCGGGGCTCGAGGTCAAGCGGATCATCAACGAGCCGACCGCAGCGGCTCTGGCTTTTGGCCTGGACAAGAAGCCGAAAGATACCAAGGTGGCGGTTTACGATCTCGGTGGGGGAACGTTCGACATCTCGGTCATCGAGATTGCCGAGGTGGATGGCGAGCGTCAGTTCGAGGTCCTGTCGACAAACGGAGATACCTTCCTCGGAGGCGAGGATTTTGACCGGCGGGTGATCGACTATCTGGCTGACGAATTTCGCAAGGAGCAGGGGATTGACGTGCGGAATGATCCCTTGGCCATGCAGAGGTTGCGGGAGGCCGCGGAGAAAGCCAAGATCGAGCTGAGCTCGACCCAGCAGACGGAAATCAACCTGCCCTACATCACGGCGGATGCCAGTGGTCCCAAGCATCTCAATATCCGTTTGACCCGGGCCAAACTGGAAGCCTTGGTCGACGACCTGATTCAGAAAACCATCGAGCCCTGCCGTCTGGCAATCCAGGATGCCCACCTGTCGGTGCGCGATATCGACGATGTCATCCTGGTGGGTGGACAGACCCGCATGCCCAAGGTGCAAACCGTGGTCCGTGAGTTCTTTGGCAAGGAACCCCGCCGGGATGTCAATCCGGACGAGGCCGTGGCGATTGGTGCAGCGATTCAGGGAGGCGTGTTGCAGGGTGAAGTCAAGGACGTTCTGCTCCTCGATGTCACCCCCCTTTCCCTGGGAATCGAGACACTCGGCGGAGTCATGACCCGAATCATCGACAAGAACACCACGATCCCCACCAAGGCGACGCAGGTGTTCTCGACGGCCGATGACAACCAGGCGGCGGTCACGATTCACGTGGTCCAGGGAGAACGCGAACTGGCACGGGACAACAAGTCTCTTGGGCGCTTTGACCTGACCGGGATTCCCACGGCTCCACGGGGCGTTCCGCAGATCGAGGTCACCTTCGATATCGATGCCAACGGAATTCTCCATGTTTCCGCGAAAGACAAGGCGACCGGTAAGGAGCAATCGATCGTGATCCGGGCCTCGAGTGGCCTGACGGAGGACGAAATCAAGCGGATGGTGGCCGAGGCCGAGGCGCATCGCGAGGAGGACCGGCGGGCGAGGGAGCGGATCGAGGCCCGGAATCAGGCAGATACCCTGATCCATGTCACCGAGAAGACCCTGCGGGAGATGGGTGAAAAGGTGCCGGCGGAGGAACGGGCCCGCGTTGAATCCGCTCTCTCGGATCTCAAGGGGGTTCTGGATACCGGGGACCAGGCGACCTTGGAGGCCAAGACCCAGGCTTTGGCTCAGGCCAGTGCCACTTTGGGCCAGCGGCTTTACGAGAATGCCGGCGCACAATCCGGGGCAGCCAGCGCGAATGGCACCGGCCCGGGCCAGTCCGGCGGCGAGGAAGTGGTGGATGCCGAGTTTGAAGAGGTGGATGACCACAAGAACGGCAAGTCGGGATGAAGCTCGTGCAGTCGATCTGCGGGTAGCCTGACCCGAGCGGTCTCGCATGGTGACGTCGAAGCTCGATTATTACGAGACCCTCTCGGTTTCCCGTGATGCCAGCCCGGAGGAAATCAAGAAGGCGTTCCGGCGCCTGGCGATGAAGTTGCATCCCGATCGCAATCCGGGATCAAGGGATGCAGAGGAGCAGTTCAAGACGGTGAAGGAAGCCTTTGACGTGCTCTATGACCCGGAACGTCGAGCGCTCTATGACCGCTATGGCCATGCAGGTCTTGCGGGGCAGGGGGGGGCCTCTCCGGGTTTTGATCCCAACGAGATCTTCGGGGATCTGTTTGGCAGCATCTTCGGATCGGCATTCGGCCCGGCGCGCAATGGCCGGGGACGAGACCTCGTCTATGCTCTGGAGCTGGACCTGGAACAGGTGTCCCAAGGCGAATCCGTCCCGCTTGAGTATGAGACGCTCGTAGGCTGCGACGATTGTGGAGGGAGTGGCTCGAGACCCGGATCCCGCCCGGAACGTTGTGTGGATTGTCATGGAACGGGTGAAATCCGGATCCAGCAGGGATTTTTTACCCTCCGGCAAACTTGTCCGCGCTGTCAAGGACGGGGCCAGACCCAGAAGGGGGATTGTCGGGGGTGCCGCGGTTCGGGCCGAATCCGTTCGCATCGCCGGATTGAAGTCAAGATTCCACCCGGGGTTGACGAGGGCGACCGGATCCGGCTTTCAGGTCAGGGTGAGGCGGGTGAGGCGGGACAACCGGGCGGGGATCTCTACGTGGAGATTCACCTCCGGGCCCACCCGAGGTTCCGGCGTGAGGGCGGGGATCTGTACTGCGAGCTTCCCGTTCGATATCCCCTGCTCGCGCTGGGCGGAGTCGTGGAGGTCGAGACCTTGCATGGAAAGCATCCACTCCCAATCGGACCGGCGACCCCGGACGGTGCCCTGCTGCGGCTTTCGGGCCAGGGTGTGCCAACGCTCAAGAACAAGAAGCGGGGGGATCTGATCTGCCGGGTCACCGTCGAGATTCCCACGCATCTGACCGCGGATCAAAAGCGCTTGCTTCAGGAACTGGAGTCCAGTTTCGCGTCTGCCCGCAAGGTTTAGCCTAGGTCTTCCCGCGCGGGGTCGTGACTTCCTCATCTGTGGCATTTCCCCGTTGTGATCTTTGGCGTCGGAATTTCTCGATCGCCCGGAGGCGCGTTGCCACATGGTCAACCACGGGAGGAGGATAATCGCGACCAATGAGGCATCCCGTGGTCGATTGGAGTGCGGGCGGCATGAGCCACGGCGTGTGGACAAAACGATCCGGAACCCGGCCCAGGATCGGCAGGTAAGACCGGACAAAATGGCCTTCCGGGTCGTAACGCTGTGCCTGCAGGACGGGATTCAGGATCCGGAAATAAGGCGCCGCATCCGTGCCGGTTCCGGCGCTCCATTGCCAGCCGCCCACGTTGCTGGCCTGGTCGTAGTCCATCAGCCAGAAACGGAACTGCCGCTCCCCCAGGCACCAGTGAACGTCGAGATTCTTGGTGAGAAACATGGCCACGATCATGCGGAGACGGTTGTGCATCCAGCCCGTTTGCCTGACCTGCAGGATGGCCGCGTCGACGATGGGATACCCGGTCCGGCCCTGTATCCACGCCTCCCAACGACCCGGATCGTTGCTCCATTCCAGACCGGCCTGCTTGCGATCAAAGGCCTCCCTCGCCGTATGCGGAAAGTGGAACAGGATCATCCGGTAAAAGTCCCGCCAGATCAACTCCGTGAGCCAAGCCGCCGGTCCCTTTGTTCCTTGACCGGCCCCCTCTCCGAGCGCTGCTTGCACACATCGTCTGATGGAAAGGGTTCCGGCCGAAAGGTGGGGTGAAAGCCGGGAAGTTCCTTCCGCTGCCGGGAGATCGCGTTGGGATCCGTATTGGGTGATCGGTTGGCCGCAGAAGGCCTTCAATCTTCGGAGGGCAGCCCGTTCGCCGGGTGCCTGGACGAGGTCCACGGAGGGAAATCCGAAAGCACTCGGCGGTGGAACCGGATCGGATGGTTCCGGGATCACGGATCGGGGCCGGGGCGACCCTGCCGTGCTTGGTGGACTCATGCCCAAGCGGGTGAGCCAAGCCCGCCGATAGGCCGAGAAAACGGTATAGGGTTTCCCACTGGAGGAGAGAATCTCGCTTTCCTCGAAAATTGCCCCATCCTTGAATCCGTGTACGGTCAAGCCGATCCGGGACGCTTCCCGGATCAACCGGGTGTCCTGTTCGCGTTGTGCCGGCTCATATTCCTTGTTGAACACAATGGAGGAAGCCTTGAGCTCGATGGCGAGGGTCAAAAGCGTCTGCACCGGGTCGTCGGTGACCCGGAACTTGAGGGGGATGTTCAGGCGGGAGAGATTCAGGGAAAGCTCTGACAGCGAAGCCAGCCAGAACGCGGCTTGATGAGCGCCCACTTGGCCTGTTTGAGCAGAAAACCAGCGGCGATCACAACAAAAGATCCCGACGAGGGGGGTGTCCTGCCTGCAGGCGGCAGCCAGTGCCGTATTGTCCTCCACCCGCAAGTCCCTTCTGAACCAGTGCAAGATCACGGCTTCAGAAACCCGGAACCGGCGCCGGATCAGGGGCCGCTACGATCGTTCGCGAACGCGGAGGGGAGACTAGAGGAATCGCCGAGCTCCGGCAACCAGAACGGGTAGGGACAGGCGTTCAACCGGGTGTGGCAGATCCAGCGGCCGGAGACACATCCGGACCGCCATCTCGAACGGAAAATGGTCACGCGTCATCTGATCCAGGTTCATGCGGAACCGTTCGTAATGCTGGGGATCAAAGACATGGTCCGGATAGCGGACCTGGTAGGCATGTTTGTAGGCAATCAGTCCATCCTCGTTGTCGATTTCTCGGATCCGCGTCCATAGCGCCTGGAAGATCGCCCGGCGCGAAACCGATTCCTGTTGGGCATATTTCCGGAAATAACGGAAGAAATACTTGTAATGGCCGACTTCATCAGTCCGGATATGGTGGGCAATCCTTTTGAGGAGCGGTTCCGGGGACGCATCCCGTACCATCGTATAGTAGGACGAGGTTCCGGTCTCGACGATGCAGCGAGCGACCATTTCCTGCGATCGGGTCGCTTCGAGCTGGGCGGCATTGCAAAGAAGCCCATATTCCCGGTAAAAGTTCTGGTAGGCGAGATCCCAGTCAAAGCTCGGCCAGACGGTTTTCACGTAGCGCTTGAGGGCGGCACCGTGTTGCAGCTCTTCGGGTTGCCAGTGGTCCTGAAGCCAGGTTGTGACCTCGTCGTCACCCACATAATGCGCAGTCAGGTTCGAGGTATAGAGGTCGGTCGTGATCTCGACGAAGGAAGCCGTAGAGACCAGGAAAAAAAAGGGCTCATTGTCCACAATCCGCTCTGCTTGAAGCGAATCCCACGGGAGTTCATCCACATTCCAATGGTCCGTCCGGACGGGCTCAGCGAATTGCTCGGCTTCTTCTGGGTGGACCGTTCCCAACCTCTTGCCTCCTCTTCGGAGATGGTCTTAGATCATAGGAGAAGTCGTTTTTTTTTACAAGAAGGCAAGAGCGAGTTGAGCGCTTGAAATCCCGGCTCGGGCGGTCGTGGACTCCATTCAAATCACGCGTGAGTATTGCGGGATCCGCTCGCGCTTGAGGTAGCGGTCAAAGATCATGCAGAGATTGCGAACCAGCAAACGTCCCTTGGGAGTGACCCGGATTTCCCGGTCTTCCATCGAGAGGAGACCCAGCGCCTCCAGCTCGGCCAGCTCTCGAAGCTCGTCCTGGAAATAGGCTTTGAACCGGATCCCGTGGCATTCCTCGATCTCCGGGATGGAAATCCGGAACTGGCAGGCCAGGGAATGGATGAGGGCGCGGCGCAGGCGATCATCCGGGGCCAGGACGATGCCGCGGAAGATCGGCAGGCGGTTTTGGTCGATTCTTTGGTAATAGGGATCGAGGGTCCTGAAGTTTTGGCTATAGCTCGCACCCATCATGCCAATGGCGGAGATCCCGAAGCCGATCAGGTTGCATTCTGGATGGGTGGAATATCCCTGGAAATTTCTATGGAGACGGTTCTCCCGCTGAGCGACGGCCAACGCATCATTTGCCCGCGCAAAGTGATCCATCCCGATATAGTGATAACCCGCACGGGTCAACTTCACGACGGCACACCGGAGGATCTCGAGTTTCGTCTCGGGGGGCGGCAGATCTCGAGCGTCAATCTTTTGCTGGGGGCGAAAAAGATTGGGGAGATGGGCATAGTTGTAAAGGGCAATCCGGTCGGGATCGATGGCCAGGATCTGGTCCAGTGTCCGCTCAAAGCTTTCAACCGATTGCGCCGGCAACCCGTAGATCAGATCCAGGTTGATGGAGCGAAAGCCCGATTGGCGAGCGGTCTCCACGACCCGCAGGGTCTCTTCTTCGGATTGGATCCGGTGGACCTTTTTCTGGACCTGGGGATCGAAATCCTGGACTCCGATACTGACGCGGTTAAATCCCAGAGACCGCAGGAACTCCACCGTCTCCCGGTCAACCGTTCGGGGATCCACTTCGATTGAGTATTCTCCTTGCTCGTCATCCGCAAGTGAGAACCGGTTCCGGATGGCTTTCATGAGAACGGCCATCTGTTCCCGGTCCAGATAAGTGGGTGTTCCTCCACCCCAATGCAGTTGGCTCACCCGCCGCCCCGCCTTGAACCGCAAGCTCTGGAGGTCCAGTTCCCGCAGGAGGTAGTCGAGGTACTTCGCGGCCTTGTCCCGGTTCCGGGTCACGATCTTGTTGCAGGCACAGTAAAAGCACAGATGCGCACAGAACGGGATGTGAAAATACAGCGACAGATCGCGTGGCTGCGGGGCCTCCTCCTCCTGGACCACGCAGTCCTGGTAAGCCTGCTCATTGAAATCCCCGGAAAAATGGTTGGCGGTTGGATAGGACGTGTAACGGGGGCCCGGGCGATCCAGCCGACGAATGAGTTCGCCATCGAAGATCACGGTCTGGAGAGTCTCCGCCGAAGGAGTCTCGGGCGGAGGGGGCGATGGATCCGCGTGGCTCTGCATGCAAGTTCCATGCGCTATGAAATCTACCCATTCTATTCCCGAAGGCGGGTTCATGGTAATATCACGCTTGATCCGCATCAAGATTTTGGTTCAGCGCCAGGCCGGAGGGGCATGTTCGATGGCCGCCCGTGTTGATCGCACCCATCCCGTTTTCAGCCTGGAAAGCCTGAGAGCGGCTTGTTCGACCTGCGGATTGGTGGAACTGTGCTTGCCTCTGGGACTCTCGGCTGCGGAAATCGGACGGATCGATGCGATCGTTCGGCGCCGGCGCAAGGTCCGGAAAAACGAGGCACTCTATCACGCCGGCGCGGTTTGCCGTGCCCTCTATGCGGTGCGGGTGGGCTTTTTCAAGACCCGTGATCCGGAAAGTTCCGGGTCCTGCCGGGTTTTTGGTTTTCACATGGCCGGAGAACTCCTCGGTCTGGATGGCATCGCGGGGGGGTCGCATACCTGCGAAGCCGTTGCACTTGAAGACAGTGAGGTCTGTGAGGTTTCTTTTGAGGACCTGGAAGTCCTCAGCCGGGAACTGCCTGCCCTTCAAAAACGTTTTCACCAGATCCTGAGCCGGGAGATCCAGCGCGATCACCAGATCATGCGTCTTTTGACCTGTAAAACGGCGGAGCAACGTTTGGCCGTATTCTTGCTGGATCTTTCCGAACGGTACCACAGCCGTGGATACTCCCCTTCCTCGTTCCATCTGCGCATGTCACGCGAGGAAATCGGAAGTTACCTCGGGCTCCAGCTGGAAACAGTGAGCCGGTTATTCTCGAATTTCAGAAAGCGGGGATTGATCGAAGTCGATCGCCGTCATCTGACCCTGATCGACTTCCCCGAACTCCAGAGGATTGCAACCGACGCGGATCCGGCCGAATCCGATGCTTCTGGATTTTTCGCGGAATCCGGATCGTCTCCTCGCAGCAGGATTTAGGTACTGGCCAGGACCAAAAGCCCCCCGGCAAATGCCAGATCGCTCATGAGCAGGATGACCTGGGTGGGGTTGGCGAAGTCCAGGTGGAAAATCACGGCTGCCGTGATGCTGAACAAGGCAAGCACGAAGGCCGCAAGGCGCATGCCCCGGCCGGCCAGGATCATGAGGCCCCCGCCCAGCTCCAATGCGATGACGAAAGGAAGCAGCCAGGCGGCCAGCCCATAGGCCGCCATGTAGGTCTCCATCCCGTTGTAATCAAATATCTTCTGGATCGCGGAGATGATAAAGATCTGGGCCAGCAAGATCCGGCCGGCAACCCGCAAGGTAGTACGCATGACCAAGTCCGTCCGAAGGAGGGGCGCGATAGGAAAATACCAAAAAACCGGTGACCCGGCAAATCGTGGCCCCAGGCACGGGGCTCCGGGAAGCGGCTCACGGCGCTCAAGGGCCCGGGGTTCCATTCCGGGTCGGCTGGCGATGCCGTGAAAGGGCCCAGGCCACATGCTCACGGACCATGGAATCCGGATGGTTTGCCCGTCCGGACAGGGCGGCCATGACCTCGGGTGTACCGGGGGCGTTTCCCAAGGCAACGGCCACGTTTCTCAACCACCCCAGATAACCCGCCCGTCGCAAGGCGCTCCCGCGTGTCTTCTCATCGAACTCGGCCGCGCTCCACTTCAGGAGCGGGGCCAGTTCCGGAGCCAGCAGGTCGGTTCTTGGAGCAAACTCCGGGAGGGTGTGCTTTCGGGCAAATTTGTTCATCGGGCAGACCAGCTGGCAGTCATCGCATCCAAAGATCCGGTTCCCGATCAGTGGCCGCAACTCGACGGGAATGGGGCCCCGGTTCTCGATGGTAAGGTAGGAAATGCACCGTCGGGCGTCGAGTTGGTACGGTTTCACAATGGCGCGTGTCGGGCAGACATCCAGACAGGCCCGGCAATGTCCGCAATGGTCGATGCCCGGCAGGTCGGGCATGAGAGGCAGGGTCGTCAGGATCTCTCCCAGGAAGAAGTAGGAGCCGGCCTTGGGGGCAATCAGGTTGGTATGTTTCCCCATCCAGCCCAAGCCGGCGTTTTGCGCCAGCGGTTTTTCCATGACCGGACCCGAGTCCACAAAAACCCGGTAGCCGTGTGGAGCCCCATATCGGGCCAGTTCTTCAGCCAGTTGCCCCAGTTTTTTTCGCATCACCCGGTGGTAATCCCGCCCCAGGGCATACTGGGCAATGTAGGCTCGTGCCGGCTCCTGTAACAGCCGGGCCCGGCTCGGATCCGGCTTTCCGTAATCACAGGCGACCGAAATGACCCGGATGGTCTCCGGGAACCACCGCGCCGGGTTTGCGCGATCCAAACCGTATTTCGAGAGATAAGTCATCGTGCCGTGATAGCCGAGTTCCAGCCACTGGTTCAACCGGTGGGCGGCGATCGGGAGTTGTGGACGTGAAACGCCAGTGGCCGAAAAACCCAGTCGGCGAGCGCTCTGGTCCAGGACCACGCGCCACGGTTCGGATGGAGGGGAATGCCCGGGCTGGAGAAGTCGAGAAATCGCGGTCTCCGGATTCGTCAAATCGCGAGGTATCCAGTATGCTAGCAGACGGTCGGGTGCCGGCTTGTTCACCCTGGAAGTTGCCGCATGCCAAACCGGATGCAATATTCAGATGCGGGATCGGGGGCCGTGGCGCAGCTGTTTTCACCCCGCGAGGTCCGGGCACTCGAAGAATGGGTTCGAAACACGCACGGGATTGACCCCCTGCATCTCATGGAAAGGGCAGGGGAGGCTTCGCTGCGCTGGATTCGGAAACGCTGGCCGACGATTCGGCGGATCGGGATCCTCACGGGTACCGGCAATAATGGAGGAGATGGGCTGGTCCTGGCCAGGCTGGCACAGGGAGAGGGGTATGAGGTGAAAGTATTCTTGACCGGCCCGATCCGTTCCGAACCCGCCCGGACGATGTGGTCTCGCTTGAGGTCGCAACCCGTCCCGTTCGAAACCCACACGGAATCTGCCACCTACAAACCCGAGCTGTGGGTGGATGGATTGTTGGGGATTGGGATGAACCGTCCGCCCGAAGGAGCCAGCCTGGAAGCCATTCATTTCCTGAACCAGACCCATGTGCCCGTTCTTTCCCTCGATATTCCCTCCGGACTAGATGCCGGAACCGGATCTTTGCCCGGAGGGGCGGGTAGTGCGGTTTGTGCGTCTTCGACCTTGACTTTCCTGTGCTGGAAACGCGGCCTGTTCACCGGTGAGGCCGCCAATCAGGTGGGTTGTGATTTAGTGCTGGATGACCTGGGGCTCCCCGATTCCGCCTGGTCACGCGAGGCAACGGGTGCCTCCCTGTTGTCGCAGGGAGAGTTGAGCGTTTCGCTGCCGGCGCGGCAACGGGTTTCTCAGAAAGGGGATTACGGACGTCTTTTGATTGCAGGGGGCGGGCCGGGAATGGGAGGTGCCATCCGGCTGGCGGCTGAGGGTGCCCTCCGGGCGGGCGCCGGACTGGTTTCCGTGGTGACACACCCGGAGCATGTCGCCGGATTGCTGGCAGCCCGACCCGAAGCCATGATCCATGGCTCCGGGACTGGAGAGATTCCACAACACCTGCTGGAGCGGGCGGATGTCGCGGTGGTGGGCTGTGGGGCGGGCCAGGAAGAGTGGGGCCGTCTCATGTGTGAGCAGATGATGGACTGGCCCGGTCCGGTCGTGGTGGATGCAGACGGACTGAACTGGCTGGCACGCTTCCCCCGGAAGCGGGGTCGCTGGATCCTCACGCCCCATCCCGGGGAGGCGGCACGGCTTCTCGGGCTTCCGGTCTCGACGATCCAGGGCGACCGGTTTTCCGCCTGCAGCCGGTTGGCTGAACGCTACGGTGCGATCGCGGTCCTCAAAGGTGCGGGAAGCCTGATTTCCGGTCCCCTCATCCGTGTCTGTCCCTACGGCAATCCCGGGATGGCGAGTGGCGGCATGGGTGACCTCTTGGCAGGACTCATTGGAGGATTGGCGGCTCAGAGGCTGCCACTGGAACAGGCGGCCTCCATGGGTGTTTTGGTGCATGCACTGGCAGGTGATCGCGCAGCTCAGGCGGGTGGCGAACGAGGGCTTCTGGCCACCGACCTCCTTCCGCAGGTGCAAGCCCTGGTCAATCCGGTTCCGGCCCACTGTCAGAGGATTGTGAAACATGATTCAAATTAAGAACCTGGAAACGATGGACCGACTGGCCGGCCGTCTGGCCAAGATTGCGGGCTTGAATCCCCGGGTGGTCTATCTTCGGGGACCTTTGGGTGTTGGAAAAACGACGCTGGTCCGCTATTGGCTCCGGCATCTCGGAATCGAGGGGAGGATCCGCAGCCCGACCTTTACGATCCTCGAATGCTATGAGCGGGAGGATGCGATGCTTGTGCACGCCGACCTGTTCCGTATCGGAGGGGCGGGAGAGCTCCTGAATACGGGCTTGCTCGATTTTTGGGGAAGTGCGCTTCTTTTGATCGAGTGGCCGGAAAGAGGAGGGGCAGCAACTCCTCCGGCAGACTGGGAGATCAAGATCACTTTTGGAGCAGAGGGGGAGGAGAGGCGTTTGGTATTTTCATAAATATATGATTTTTAATATAAAAATGTAAAAATCAAAAGTTTTTAATGAAGTGATTCCGGTATCCATATGAGATACTTGATAATTAGTTTTAGATATGCTTAGCTAAAGCATGGTCATGCCCGGGTTATAGGCTCGTGCGAAAAGGAATCTGGTTTTTGCTGGTTGCCGTGCTGGCCAGCCATCCGGTATGGGGCCGGGTCTGGCTTCGTGGAATTCGCCTGGAAACCCGCCTCCAGGCGACAGAAATCCGCATCCAGCTGTCCAAACCGGTCCATCACACTCTTTTCACGCTGGGCGATCCCAACCGGCTCGTCGTGGACTTGCGGGGTGCGCGTCCGGGTCCCTTCCGGATGCCGGCGGGCCTGGGGCTGGTCCGGGATGTCCGCGTGGGCCAGCATACCCATATGCTGCGTCTGGTTTTCGATTTGCGCCAACCTGTGCTTCCCCAGTCCTTTTACCAGTCCGGGGCTCATCCCGGCCAACTGGTCCTGGTTCTCCGGCCGTGGGGGGCGATCCGGCCGGTGATCCGCCTGGACCGCTTACCGGTCCGCCCGCATCGGGTCGTGGTCTGTCTCGATCCGGGGCACGGCGGGATCGACTCCGGTGCCATTGGCCCGAATGGGCTTATGGAAAAAGTCGTGACCTTGTCGGTTGGCCTCGATACCCGGGCGCTTCTCAGGGGAATCCCCGGTCTGCGGGTGGTTATGACGCGGACCGGAGATTACTACGTGGGTTTGCGCCAGCGGCGGGAAATCTGTGAGCGTGCGCATGGAAGCCTGTTTGTGGCCATTCACGCGGATTCCTATCCGGTCCGGGTAGTCGATGGTGCCACGGTTTTTGCCCTTTCCCAGCATGGGGCGACGGATGCCGAAGCCCGTTGGCTGGCCCACAGTGAAAACAGTGTCCGGACGCGTTACGGTCACGTCTACTCGGTGGATTTGAGAAACAAGAGTCCAACCCTGCGTGCTGTATTGCTGAACCTGGCCCAGTCGGCAACCATCCACCAGAGTCTCAAGCTGGGTGCTGACCTCATCCAGGAGCTGTCGGCATTCCAGGTCCCCTTGCATCGGGGCTACGTTGCACAAGCCAACTTTGCGGTTTTGCGGGATCCTGTGGTGCCTTCGGTCCTGATTGAATGTGGTTTCATCTCCAATCCTTGGCAAGCCCGGGAACTGGCCGACCCGCAGTTCCGGGAACGCATTGCCCGTGCGATCGCAAAAGGGATCCTCAAGTACCTGTACCAGAATCATCGTACACGGACAGTGCTGGTCGAGGCCCGCGAGAAATACCCTCGTCATTACGTCGTCCGGTCCGGAGATACGCTGGACGGCATTGCGCAGCGGTATCACGTGGCGGTCCGGCGGCTCGAAATCCTGAACCATCTGCCCGGGTCGCGCCTGTTCCCAGGACAGGTGCTGGCCATCCCGGCTGACACCACCACAAGTTCGGGATAGGGATCGTGCGATTTGCCGGGCCTCGGGCGGGGTGCCTGGCGTTACACTATGGCCATGGGTATTGAGATTCTGCCACCCGGGCTCGTTTTGCAGATCGCGGCGGGCGAAGTGGTCGAGCGACCGGCTTCGATTCTCAAGGAACTGTTGGAGAACAGTCTGGATGCGGGGGCCCGGTCCGTGACCGTGGAACTCGAGCAAGGAGGCATCCGCCGGATCCGGGTTCGGGATGACGGATGCGGTCTTGCGCCCGACGAGTTGCCGCTTGCAATTCTGCCCCATGCCACGAGCAAGATCCACACGGCAGGTGATCTGGCAGCGATTCAAAGCCTGGGTTTCCGCGGAGAGGCCCTGGCCAGCATCGGGGCAGTGGCGGATTTGCGGATCGCTTCACGAACCCGTGACGCGGACGTGGGTGCGGAGATCCGGGTTGGGCCCGAGACTCCTCTGGCAAAACCGGTTGTGCATCCTGCGGGAACGACGGTCGAGGTACGCGATCTTTTCTCCCGGTTGCCGGCCCGTCGTCGTTTTTTGCGGGCGCCACGCACGGAATACCAGCATTGCCTCGAGGTGTTCCGGCTGTTGGCCGTGGGACATGCGACCGTGGCCTTCCAGCTCATTCATGAGTCAAAACGAATCCTGGACCTTCCCGCTGCTCCGGGCCTTGAGGGCCAGGCCGATCGGTTGGAGGTGCTTTTCGGGCCGGATGCCATCCGGACCATGCGATATCTCTCGGGAGAACATCTGGGATTGAGGCTGTCCGGGTGGTTTGTGGAACCCCGTCTGGCAACCGAGCAGGCCAGCCCGGAGATCTGGCTGGTGAACGGTCGTGCGGTTCAGGATCGTCTTCTGCGACATGCGGTACGGAGCGGGTACGAGGATGTCCTGTACGGGAACCATCGCCCCCGGTATGTCGGCTTCCTGGAGCTGGATGCCCATGCCGTCGACGTGAATGTCCACCCTCGGAAGCTCGAGGTGAGATTCCGTGATGCGCAGGCCGTACACCAGTCGGTCTCCCGTCTGGTCCGCTCGGCCTGGCGGGGCGGAGCCGCCCAGGAGACAGGGGACGGACCGGGGAGGACATCGGTTCCGGAAGGACCGGCGATCCTCCCCGGATCCGAAGGTTCCCGAATGACTCGCTGGAAGTCCGCTGGACCCCCCGACTCCCCGCGGGCCATGGAATTTCTGCACTCGGCCGCCGTCCCTCCACCGCTGGCGCCCTGCCCCCCCCTCGGTTGGGCACTGGTTCAACTGGCAGGGATTTATATTGTCTCCCAGACCGTCGAGGGACTGGTCGTGGTCGACTTTCATGCGGCACACGAACGAATCCTCTATGAACAGCTCAAGCAAGCGCTGACGTCCCCGCCCCTGGCTCTGCAACGTCTGTTGACCCCCGTACCCCTGGATTTGGGTTTGGCTGAAGTGGAACAGCTGACGGCGTGCAGAGCGCTGATGGAACCGCTCGGCTACGATTTCGACGTCGTGGGGCCCCGCACAATTCTTTTGCGGGGGCACCCTGCCTTGCTGGAAACGCCAGTTGCCGTCTCCCTGCTCGAACGGCTGTCCGAGGAACCGGAGATCGGGATCCGTGAGCCGCTGGAGCAGTGTGTGCTGTCCCTGGTGGCGGACATGGGATGCCATGGTGCGGTGCAGGCCGGGCGTCGTCTGACTGTGGAGGAGATGAATGCCCTCCTTCGGACCCTGGAAAAAACCCCATCCGGGGACGTTTGCAATCATGGACGGCCCACCTGGAGCCGGATCAACCTCCACGAGTTGGATCTCCGGTTCAAGCGGGGACATTAAGGCGGTGGAGAAGCCGGTATTCCTGCTCATGGGACCTACGGCGAGTGGAAAAACACGGCATGTGATCGAGCTGGCCTCCGATTTCCCGATCGAGGTGGTGAGCGTGGATTCGGCCATGGTCTATCGGGGCCTCGACATCGGCACGGCCAAACCCACGCTGGACATCCGGAGACAGGTACCCCATCACCTGATCGATATCCTGGATCCGGCGGACAGCTACTCTGCCGGCCGGTTTGTGACGGATGCACAGCGCGTGATCTCGGAGATTCATTCCCGGACCCGGGTGCCAGTCCTCGTGGGAGGTACCTTCCTTTACTTTTATTCCTGGTGGCATGGGCTTTCGTCTCTGCCTGCCTCGGATCCAGCAGTTCGTTCGTCGATTGAGGAAACGGCAAGACGGGTTGGTTGGAAAGTTTTGCACAGTGAGCTCTCCCGGCTGGATCCTGAAACGGGTCGCCGGATCCATCCCCATGACCGGCAGCGGATCGCGAGGGCTCACGAGGTCATGGCACTGACCGGGAAAAAGCTCAGTGACCTGCTGCATCGTCCCATCCGCCCGTCCCCGGATTGTTGCGCGATGGCGGTTGCGATCACCGACCGAACGGCTCTGCAACAGCGGGTCCGAACCCGAATTGACGAGATGATCGAGGCCGGATGGCTCGAAGAAGTCTCCGCTTTGCGTGCGCGGGGGGATCTCCATCCGCGTTTGCCTGCCTTGCGCTCGGTGGGTTATGCCGACCTCTGGCATTGTCTCGAGCACCCCAAGCGATTGGAACAAACCCGGGAGGAGATTGTCCAATCGACCATGGGCTTGGCCAAACGCCAGATGACCTGGTTGCGAAGATTTTCCGTCGAGCACTGCTGGGAGGTTGAGAACCCTTCCTGGCCGAGGCAGATGCGGGGGATTTTCGAGCGGTGGGTCGGGTAAAATGTGCTAGAATGCGGCGGAGAAGAGGGAGGACTCCACGAACCAGTTTCCTGACTTTTGAGTTGCCTTCGTCCGACTGGAGAAGATCACGCTATGACGAAAAGCCAATCCCTTCAAGAACCCTTTTTGAATGCCTTGCGGAAAAGCAAGGTTCCGGTTTCAATCTATCTGGTCAACGGAATCAAGCTTCAGGGCCAGATTGATTCCTTTGATCCCTTTGTCATTTTTTTGCGCAACTCCGTGAGCCAGATGGTTTATAAGCATGCGGTTTCGACTGTCGTACCTTCACGCCGGATCTCACTGGATGAAGGCGATGAGTACGTGCAGGACCTGGCGTCGGAGGAGGATGGCTCTGGCATCGATCGCGCCTGACGGAGGGTGTCTCGTGCCTCTGAAGGAGGCAATACTCGTTCATATGGATGTGGGACGGCAGCCGGCTTTTTCGGAAGAGCGTTTCCAGGAGTTTATCGATCTGGCCCGGAGTTCGGGTTACGCCCCAAAGGCGTACATCCTGGGCCGCTTGAAGGAAGCCAGTCCATCCCACTATCTCGGGTCTGGGAAGGTCGCAGAGCTGATGCAAGCGGTACGGGATCAGCGTTGTGGACAAGTGATCGTCAATCATGTCCTGAGCTCCGTGCAGGCCCGGAACCTGGGTGAGGCGACGGGTGCCCGGATCCTGGATCGAACCGGCCTGATTCTCGAGATCTTTTCAGAGCGGGCCCGGAGTTATGAGGGCAAACTACAGGTCGAGCTGGCCCGGTTGCGCTATGCGGCCAGTCGCCTGATTCGTGGGTGGAGTCACTTGGAACGCCAAAAGGGAGGAATTGGATTGAGAGGACCCGGCGAAACCCAGCTCGAAACGGACCGGCGTCTGATTGCGAAGCGGGTCTCCGTCTTGGAAAATCGTCTTCGGGATTTTGAGAAGCACCGTGCAGTGGAACGCCGCTCCCGCCTGAACGTGCCGGTCGTGGCCTTGGTTGGATATACCAACGTCGGAAAATCCTCGCTGTTTCAGGCCTGGACCGGAGCGCGGGTGTCCGTGGCGGATCGGCTGTTTGCCACCCTGGATCCGACCTGGAGACAGGTGCGTCTGCCGTTCGGGGCAACGGCAGTTCTGGTGGATACGGTGGGTTTCATCCGGGATTTGCCGCATGAGCTGGTGGCGGCCTTCCAAACCACTCTGGCGGAAACCCGTTCTGCCGACCTGATTCTTCACGTGATCGATGCCGGTGCCGAGAACAGCTGCCGTCAAATCAAGGTCGTTGAAGAGGTGCTGACCACCATTGGCGCACAATCCGTACCCCGGATCGAGGTCATGAACAAGATCGACCAGATCGGGGCCCTCGCAAAAATTGAACGGAACCCGGAGGGTCTGCCATCACGAGTGTGGATTTCGGCGCGTGAGCGGCAGGGTTTGGATCTTCTGGCCGAATCCGTCTTGAGTTTTGTGGAACTTCCAGCCCACTGGGGATACTTGGAGCTGGAAGCGGGGGAGGGGGCCCTTCGGTCGGCACTCTACCGCCTGGGTGCGGTCCGGTCCGAGCAGCAGAACCGGTCCGGAACGCTCGAGATGCTTTTGTGCCTGACCGGGGTCAGCTGGAAACGTTTGGCCCACCGTTTCCAGATTCCATGCGATCGATTTGTCGAAATTCCGGAGCCGGATCGGGGAACGCTCGCTGAGACAGTGGTGGAGTTTTAAATGTCGCTGGATGAACTGCCTCCAGAGCGTGATCCCTGGAAAGAGGATGGACGTTCGGAACTTGATGAGTGGATCCGGCGCGCCAAGGATGCACTTTGGCGCGGATTCAAACAGAGATCGCCGCGGAACGTTTCCCCCTTTCGGCAGCCACAGTGGAGACGTTCGCTCCCCTGGGCGGTCGCTTTGCTTCTGGGCGCCTGGCTCGCATCGGGCCTGTCTTCCGTGGTGCCAGGGCAAATCGCGCTCCTGTACGCGTTTGGATCTCCCGTTCGTGAAGTACACCAGGGAAATTTCTGGAATTGGCCGGCCCCGCTCGGCCGTGTGATTTACGAAGCTCCGGCCAAACCACACTCCCGCTATGTGGTCTTCCATGCGTTCACGCAACGGGGATTCCCGGTCCTGGTCACGATCCACTATCGCTACCAAAAAAATCATCCACGGGCCGCAATCCTCTTTGCGACCCACCCTGGCCTCTGGCTTCGGGGCCTGCTCATGTCAGCCTTGACCCGATGGTCGGTCGTCCACGACCGTCTGGTCCGGTCACCTCGGGAACCACAGCGTCAACCCGTGATGCCGGTGGCAGCGCGTTTCCGCAGACGGTTGAACCAGATCTTGTCGAGAGACCGGGCTGGTCTTGTGCTGCTGCACTTGGGAATTGCAATCGCCCCTGGCCGGGTGACGAGAGCGGCCTGGAAGAAATGGCAGAAGCAGACGGCAAACGAGCAAGCGGATGCGCGAACGCTCAAACGCAAGCTGGATTCCGTTCTGGCTCGTCTGAAACTGCAGGCCTTGCAGAAGGAAGGACGGGCCGAGGTCCGAATCCAGCGGTGGATCGGACAGGCCAGGATCCTGGTTGCCCGCTTTCATGTGCTGTTGCCGGTTTACCGGGAACATCCCACCCTGGTGCAACAGACCTTGATCCATGTGCTTTATGAGAAGCCGGGTCTCAGGTCCCGGGCGGGGACCGCGAGCACGCGCCCGTCCGGATCCAGCCTCGGTGATCAGGCCACCCGGGGCTCGGCCGGGGCGAAACGCCATGTGGCCTCGGAGCAAGGGCGAGCATGAAATACCTGCCGAAAGTCGCCATGGTTGTTCTGCTTGGTGGTGTGATCCTCATCGGGTGGGGAAGCTACTTTCTTTATCCCTGGCAAGTGGCAGTGATCCGGAGGATGAATGGACCCCGTCATTTGGTGACCCAGACCGGATGGCACTGGCACTGGCCACTGCTCGAGTCGATCCATCGGCTGGACCGGCGCCGCCAGATCTATGTGAGTCCCCCGATCCCGTGGACGGGTTCGGGCAAGTCCAAGGTTCTCGCCCGTTTTCTTGTTTCTTGGCGGATCAGTGATCCGGAACGGTATGAGCAACAGGCGGGCAGCGGGGCTTCTGCTGAGGCCAGAATCCTTGCGGAATTGAAAGTCGCCCTGAAAACATCCGGTCGTCCGGCTCCCAAAGCGAGTGGTCCCGTCTTCTTGCCGTCAATCCGACTCGATTCCCTGGATGCGGCACTGTCACCGGATGGAATTCGGATCAGCCGCCTGCAGTGCACGGGCCTGCGTTGGACGGCTCGCCAAACGGCGATTCGCGAAGAACGCGAGGTGGGGAAATGGCAGATCGCCCTGATACGGTTGAAGAGGATGCTTCGCGAGAAGCTGGCCCGGATCCGGGCGACTTACGAGAAGCGGCGGATGGTGGATCGGCTTCGGGAGGCGGTGCGAGTGGGACGGATTCTGGCGATGGGATTGTCCAAAGTCACGAGCATTGAGGCGCCCGCGCGCCGGACGGACCCTGGATTCTACGATTTTCTGGTCCAGTATGAAAATGAGCGGGAGGCGATGAAAAGCGGGAACAAGAACCCGCGTACCGTGGCTGTGCAGCCTGCTGTGCCTGTGAAAACCCCACCTTCCGGCCGGTCGGGGGCAATACTGGGCATCAATCCGAAAAAGGTGGATGGGAGTGGGTAAGAGCGTTGTTGTCATCGGTACCCAATGGGGGGATGAAGGAAAAGGGAAGATTGTCGATCTGCTCACGGAACACGCACATGCCGTGATCCGCTTTCAGGGAGGACACAATGCCGGACATACCCTCGTCCTGAACGGACAGAAAACCGTTCTCCATCTGGTTCCGGCGGGTATTCTGCGAGAACAGGTCTGGTGCCTGATTGGGAACGGCGTGGTCCTTTCTCCACCTGCCCTTTTTGAGGAGGTGGACGCGTTGATCCGGCAGGGGATCCCTGTTTTTGAACGATTGCGTCTGAGCCCGGCTTGTCCGCTGATTCTGCCGTCTCATGTGGCTCTGGACAAGGCCCGGGAACAAGCCCGGGGGGCTCGGGCAATCGGGACAACGGGGCGTGGAATCGGCCCTGCCTACGAGGACAAGGTTGCCCGGAGGGCCCTCCGGGTGGCCGACTTGTTCCATCGGGAGCGTTTCGCCACCAAACTGGGCGAAGCGCTCGATTTTCACAACTTCCTCCTCAAGGAGTATTTCTGGGCGGAAACGATTTCGTTCCGGGAGACACTGGACCAGTACCTGAGCTATGCATCCAGATTGGAGCCTCTTGTAGACGATATCGGTACCCTTCTCAAAACCCTGCGGGAAAGCGGGGGGAACCTGCTTTTCGAAGGCGCACAGGGCAGCCTGCTGGATGTTGACCTCGGCACCTATCCCTTTGTCACTTCATCCAACACGACGGCTGGTGGCGCAGCGACCGGATCCGGTCTGGGACCCTGCTATCTGGACCAGGTTCTGGGTATTGTCAAGGCCTATACCACCCGCGTGGGTGGAGGACCTTTCCCCACGGAGCTCGTGGATCAGATGGGAGAGCACTTGGCACGCCGTGGTGCCGAATTTGGCGCGACCACGGGCCGACGGCGCCGTTGTGGATGGTTTGACGTCGTTGCCCTGCGTCGCGCGATTATCAACAACAGTATCTCCTCGCTTGGGATTACCAAGCTGGATGTCTTGGATGAGCTGGATACCATTCGGGTCTGTACCGCCTACAAGAAAGCAGACGGAGTGCTTACGGTTGCGCCGACCGGAGCGGAAGATTATGCAGCGGTTGAGCCGGTCTACGAGGACCTTCCCGGTTGGCGTTGTTCAACCTTGGGGATTCGTTCCTACGCTGAACTCCCCGAGAATGCCCGTGCCTATTTGTCCCGGATTGAGGCCTTTGCGGGTATTCCCGTAAGCTTGGTTTCAACCGGGCCAGAGCGCGATGAAACCATCATTCTGAAAAATCCGTTTGATGAGAAAGCCCTTTTGCAGGCCCATGAACCCCGCTTCTGAGGACCGGGTCTCGAGACTTCCCGTGACCGGGTCCTCTGTCTGGTGCCGGGGAGAGGACTCGAACCTCCACGGATTGCTCCACTGGTACCTGAAACCAGCGCGTCTACCAATTCCGCCACCTCGGCTCGTTGTGCAATATAGCCGAGATGGTACCGAGCGGTCAACGTATTTTCCCCCTTCTCCAGGTCGTCATGAAACATTCTGCCTCCTCCCCGTTGCCCGTCTGGCCTGACCAGGACCCGCTCTTCGAACATGAACGACGGCAGTATGCCCAGCCCCTGCCCAGTCGCCTGTTTCTCTCTCAATGGTTTGAGGCTTTGGGGCAGCCGGCGGATCGTGAGACCCTGACCAAGACTTTTGGGCTTGAGGATCCGGATCTCGTTCAGGGCCTGGAGCGTCGACTTCAAGCCATGCGCCGGGATGGTGAGTTGATCCAGAACCGTAGGAACCAGTGGTGCCTGGTACGGGTTCTCCCGATCATCACAGGACGGATTCGTGCGGAGCGGGACGGTTTTGGCTACCTCGAACCCCAGCAGGGCGGTGAACGGATCCCCATTCCGCCTGCCGAGATGGCGACACTCATGGACGGCGACCGGATTCAGGCGCGAATTGCCCTGGATTCCCAGGGTCTGCCATCGGCCCGGTTGATTGAAGTCATCGAGAGGGCCCATACCGTCGTCTGTGGGTACTACTTCGTCCAACGGAATGTCGGTTTCGTGACGCCGTACCATCCTCGCCTCTTCACGGATTTCGTGGTCGCTCCGGATGATCGTCGGATCCTGCACGAGGGTGATTTTGTGAAGGTCACGATTCTCGAGTATCCGAGGAGGGGACAGTCGGCGGTAGTCCAGGTTCTTGAAATCCTGGGGCAGCACGAATCTCCCCGGCTCGGCCAGGAACTGGTCGTGACCAGTTTTTCTCTGCCCGTCGAGTGGCCGGCCGATGTTCTGGCAGAGCTCGAAACACTCGAGCCACCCCACCCCCCCTACGGCAGTGGGCGAAGAGACCTCCGCCATCTTCCGCTGGTGACCATTGATGGGGAGGATGCACGGGATTTCGACGACGCTGTTTTTGCCGAGCAGATTGCAGGGGGCGGATACCGGTTGATTGTGGCCATTGCCGATGTCTCCGAATATGTCCGTCCGGGGTCGGCGCTGGACCGGGAAGCGTCGCGTCGAGGCACGTCGGTGTATTTCCCGGACCGGGTGATCCCCATGTTGCCCGAGCGTCTGTCCAATGATCTCTGTTCCCTGCGCCCGGGTGAGGATCGATGGGCCTATGTCGCGGACCTCGAACTCTCGGAGAAAGGAGAGCCGCGTCACGCCCACTTTTACCCGGCGGTCATCCATTCCCATGCGCGTCTGACCTACGGGGAAGTGGCCTCTGCCATGGAAAAAGCGGATCCGGCGGCTCGATGCCGCCTGGAGCCCATCCTGGAGCCGCTGCAGGTCCTGTACGCGCTTTATGGACGGCTGCATGCGGCACGACAAAAAAGGGGAGCCATCGACTTCGAAAGTCGGGAACCACGGATTCTCTTTGGTTCCGAAGGTCAGGTCGAGGGCATTGCACTTGAAAAGCGCATGCATGCCCATCGACTGATTGAAGAATGTATGATTCTGGCCAATGCGGAAGTTGCGCGTCGGCTGGAGCACGAAAAGGCAGATGTGCTCTACCGGGTTCATTCCCCACCGACAGCAGACCGTCTGTCTGACCTTCGCGTCGCGCTTGGCGTGTGGGGACTGGCATTGGGCGGTGGCTCTCATCCTGAACCCCGGGATTTCGTCCGATTGCTTCATCAGGTCAAAAATAGGCCGGAACAGAAAGTCATTGAGATGTTGGTGCTACGCACCCTCTCCCGGGCCAGCTACGACCCCTCGCCCCGAGGACATTTCGGTTTGGCTTTGCGCCACTATTGCCATTTCACGTCGCCCATTCGTCGTTATCCGGATCTTCTGGTTCACCGGGGGCTTCGTCAACTGAAGGTTCCCGGAATGGACTGGCCGTCCCTGGCTGTGCACTGTTCCTACACGGAACGAAGAGCGGACGAGGCGTCCCGTGCGGCTCTGCAGTGGTGTCAACTGAGCTATCTCAGCCGACGGGTCGGCCAGTCTTTTGATGGTCTCGTCACAGGTGTTGCCGGTTTTGGCCTGTTCGTCGAACTGGAGCGTTTTTTGGTTTCCGGGCTTCTCCACGTATCCAATCTGCCGGACGATTACTACCACCATGACCCCAAAAAAGGAAGCCTGGTGGGTGAACACATGGGACAGGCCTTTGCATTGGGTGATCGCCTGGAGGTCAAGATTCTCAAGATTGACCTTGTGGAAGGCAAGCTTGATCTGGGGCTGGTCAAGCGTTTGGGTCGTTGAGCAGTTGGACAGAATTTATGGACTCCACGCCGTCCACGCCGCCTGGGCTGGGGGCCGGTCTTTGGGTCGGCTTTATGTGCAGAAGGGTAGCCGGAACCGACGAGTGCACGCCTTGCGGGAGATGCTGGAACAAGACGGAGTGCCAATTTGCGAGGTCGACCGGACGGTGATGGACCGGCTGGCCCATGGGGGGAGCCATCAGGGAGTCGTAGCCGAGATGGAAACAGGTGGGAAAACCGGTTCCATGATCCAGGAAGGCGAGGTTGAGACATGGTTCGGTGCCCCGGACCGGTATCGACTTCTTTTGGCCCTGGACGGAATCCAGGACCCGCGGAACTTGGGTGCCTGCCTACGTTCCGCGGCAGCGTTTGGCGTTTCCGGAGTTCTGCTTCCTCGTCACCGGTCTGCCCCCCTCAATGCGGCAGCGCTCAAAAGTGCCTCCGGGGGTGCGGATCAGGTGCCCTGCCGCCCGGTCCCGAATCTGGTGCGTGCGCTGGAACAGGCTCGGCGGTCAGGATTCTGGGTTCTCGGGCTGGATCATGGAGGAACGTGGAATCTAAGTGACTGGTCCTTCAATCGACCGACGGTTCTGGTGGCAGGTGGAGAAGGAACTGGCCTGAAGCGTCTCGCGAAGGAGGCTTGTGACGAGATCCTTCGAATTCCCATGTCTCCCGGGATGCAGAGCCTCAATGTTTCCGTGGCCGTGGCCATTGCGCTTTACGAGATCGCCCGGCAGAACCCTTCCCGGGGGATGGAAGAGGACTGCACGGCAGACAAATAGCGGGTCTCCAGGTTCTGACTCCGCAAACGGGAAGTGAGTGAGAAAAGAAAGGCCTGAGAGGCTGACAGGTAGACAAGTCCCGCTCCACGGGTTTCGCGCGCTCGGGCTGCCTGTGATTCAAGATCTTTCGCAAGAGCACTGTGTGGTGTTTCAGCCCAGTCGTCTGGTGATCAGCAAATTGAGACGGCTTGTGAACTCCGGAGACGGTTCGTTGCCCAATCATCCTCTCCCACCAGGACCCGGTGTTGCCCTATCGCTCGATGGCCACGAGAAGCCCCCGGAGTGGCTTGCCGGTGCATCAGGCGCGTGTCGAGCGCAACCCCGAGGACTTTCTTCTCCGACGATCATGAGGATCGCTTTTGCGGAGCTGGAACGGCCCAACTGAAACTGGCCGGCGTGCTCATTTCCTGCAACAATACGGGATGCCTCCACTATCGCCTCAAGCAACCACCTCCGCTCCTTCTGCATCCAGAAAACCCGGGTACCATCAGGGATGGGCCGATACGAAAAGTTGACCTTCAAGGGGTTCTCCATTACACTAAACCCCATCAGATAGGCCCAGCTGCCAACAAGCGGGCCTGATACATTAACCTAACTCCTTGCCCCTCATGGGGCCATCGTCCGGAAGGAGGTCGTGGCCTTGAAGCGTCATTACGAAGTGGTGTTCCTGGTTCATCCCGACCAGAGTGAACAAGTCCCTGGCATGTTACAACGCTACCGTACGCTGGTCGAATCCGGCAGCGGGGTGGTTCACCGCTCGGAGGACTGGGGGCGCCGGCAACTGGCCTATACCCTCCATAAGCTCCACAAAGCGCATTATGCGCTGATGAATATCGAGTGTGATGCGGCAACGTTGACCGCCTTGCAAGAAGCCTTTCGCTTTAACGATGTGGTTTTGAGACACCTCATCATCCGGCGGGACGCGGCTCAGGTTGAACCCACCGCATTGCTTCGGGATCGGGAGGAAAAGGACGCCCGGGAACGTGAACAGCTCGAGCAGGAAATGCTTGCACGCACGGCCGCTGCCAACGTGGACGAGCCGGGCCCCGGAACCCCGGCACTCGAAAGTGCAGAAGACGATCTGGGTTTGCCGTCGGAGGAGGGGGAGGCAGAAGGCCCGAATGGGGAAACAGACGCAGATTTGGCCGACTCCAGCGGGCCTGCTGACTGAACTTTCTAGAGGAGAAGAAACATGCCACAGTATTACCGTCGTCGACGTTTTTCTCGCCCCACCCTGGAGCACGCGGAGATCGACTACAAGGACCTCCAGGCGCTGCGAAACTACGTGACAGAAACCGGAAAGATCATCCCGAGCCGGCTGACCGGATCGACCAGCAAGTTCCAGCGCCAGTTGACTCTGGCAGTCAAACGGGCTCGTTATCTGGCACTTCTTCCCTATACGGACCGGCATTGATTCATCGTCTACCCCATCCCTCTGTGCGGGATCCCGCCCCACTCGGTGGCCGGGTGTCCTTTTTCTCCCGCCCGGTGTCTCAGCCATGCTGAACCGCTTCAGCGAGTGGATCTCGGAACGTGACTTTGCGGCCGCTCTTTTTGCGGATCTGGCTGTTCTTTCTGCGGTTTTTACTCCCTTGGCCGGACTGGTGCTTGCCCTGGTGACCCTGCGGAAAGGTTTCTGGGCCGGTTGCCGTGTCTTGGCCTATGCCATCCTGATTCTGGCCGGACTGATCGCACTCGAGCTCACGGCCCCCAAGGTCAAACCCGGCCTGTCCACTGCGGGTATCTTTTCCTTGATTGAACTGACCGGGTTCTGGCTTGTGCTGGTTTTACTGGCTACCCTCATCCGATCCGGACGTTCCCTGTCCCTGGTGGTGGAACTCACGTCGCTGGTGGGTTTGGCCGGTGTTCTGGCATTTCAGGCACTGGTCCCGAACCCCAGGCAGTACTGGTCCCGATGGTTCCAAGAATCCATGGGCCACTACCTCGTGCACCAGCCAGTTTATCAGACACTGGGCCGTATGCTGGCAGCCCATGCACCCTGGTTGGTCGGAAGTTTTGCGGCTGTGTTTGTATTGGTGGTTTCATTGTTACTGCTGGCTGCCCGCTGGCTGCAGGCGCGCCTGGAG
>JAKATI010000010.1 GCA_021828045.1 Pseudomonadota bacterium
CAGCCCGGCACCGACCCAGGGCTGGATCCGGTCGACTCTCATATTCAGGCGACCGGAAAGTGAGCGGAGCGTGCTCGGATCCAGTCTTCCTTTCGCAGTTAAAAATCCTGAAAATCCATTACCTTGAAGATTGATCTTGCGAATCGAGATGAATTCTTTGGAAAGGCTCACACCGAGCTTTTCGGCCTCTCCACGGAGGACCAGGTGACGGGGTTTCGTCACCGTCAGGCGGAAGGAGGTCTTTTGGAGATTGAGCCCATCCTTGGGCTGGTAGAGGACCTCGCTTTTGAGTTCCAGCCGGGCCGAGACGCTCTGGGGGTGGCGGGCCGAAAAACCTGCCTTGAGGAGGAAGGGGAAACGCCGTCCCGGCTCGATGGGTCCTGCCTCGAGTTCGCGGAGATGGAGGTGGTCGACGGCTCCCGTCTTCTGGTTGATCTCGCTGATCGTGACATGCTGGAGACGGATCCGGCCGAGCGCCGCGAATGGAAGGCCCGGAGTTTGGCTTCGGTGCCCGCGGGTCCTTGGGGCTGGCTTGGACGAGGCCGCCATCCGGAGGAGGGGGGCATAGTTGGTTTTGCCACCCGGGTTCGTCAGGAGCGTGAGCCCGATGTGATTCAAGCGGAGTTCGGTCACCTCGATATGACCGCTGATGAGGGGGAAAAGACCGACCCCGACCGCTGCCTGGCCGACAGAAAGGAGCGGCGGTCCCCGGAACCCCGGCGGGTTATCCAAAGTGGTTCGGCTTAGGGTGAGCCCAAGCGTCGGAAAAACCGAAAGCCGGACCGATCCTTTGATCCGGAGCGTGAGCCCGGTTTCCCGGTGGACGACTTTCGTGATCTCCCGGCGGATGAATCCGGTCGGAACGAGCAGGGGGGCGATGAAAACCACAAGGAGGAGCAGCAACAGTATGCTCCCGGCGATCCAGATTCCGCGGGGGCGCCTCTTTGCAGGGTTCATGGTGAACTCCTTCCGGGGCTCGGCGTGATTTCAGGCGATGGAGCGGGTGATGGGAATCGAACCCACGTCACCAGGTTGGGAACCTGGAACTCTACCATTGAGCTACACCCGCGGATGCGAGCCGGGTTACAGCTTACGGGCTTGCAGGCGCTCTGGCAAGCGGGGGGCTCGGCGCGGGGGACGAAACTCCTCTATAGTGTGCAGAGGAGAGATGCTTTTTCAACCCGATGACCGAAACCCGTAGCCGAAAACTGGGGATGGGAATGTCCCTTGCGGCCCTCCTGATGGGTGGTGGAGCCGTTTCCGGAAGGCTCCCGGCGCGGACCCTGGCCCCCGCACCGCCGCTCGCGGGCATGCCGCACTCCCAGCGCCAGGCGGCCAAGGATCTCCTGCAGGCTGCAGAGCTCCAGTCCGATACCGTACTCGCGGCACGTGCTGCCTGGCTGGCCTACGAGCGGGCCCATTTCCGCCTGGCTCGCCGGGCCCTCCTCTACTGGCAGACCCTGGATCCCCGGGATCTCCGGATCGACAATCTCCTGGTCCTGACCGATCTCGAGACGGGTCACTTGGGACAGTCGCTCACCGTCCTGACCGGGCTGGTCCGCCATTCGATGCATCCCCACCAGGCCATCGAAGCCCTCCTCCAGGTGCTCGCCCGGGCTTCGGAACGGGCCCCCCGCCTCCTTCTGTTCCAGAACTGGGTGCGGGAGGCCCCGACCGACCCGCTCGCCCACTGGTCCCTTGCCCGCGTGGCGGAAGCCGAGGGTTTGACCGGGTTGGCTGCCCACGAGTACGAGGAGTTGTTTCGCAAGAAACCCGAGGACCCCATGCTGGGACTCGCGCTGGCCAAATCCTGGATCCTCCTGGGAAGGACCCGGCGCGGGCTGGCCTTGGTCGGGAAGCTCGAAAGGAAAAACCTCCTGGGCACGGTTCCGGCCCGCGTCAAGACGGCGGATCTCTGGGTGCTGGCCGGGCATCCGAAGAAGGCGATCGGCCTGATCGATCGCCTCCCGGTCACAGCCGCCCCCTTTGTCCCACTCACCCGGATCTGGATCGAGATCCGTCAAAAACATGATCACCAGGCCGAAAGGATGCTCACCCGGCTGCTTGAGGAGAACACTTCGAATCGCACGGCGGGCTATTTTCTGGGTTATGTCGAGGCCGATCTCAAGCATTTCCGTCGGGCCCGGGCCTGGTTCCGCTATGCCCGGGTCGGTGCCCATTTCGTCAACTCGACGCGGGAAATTGCCCGGATCGAGATGGAGGCTCGGCCGCCCCACTTCCAGAAGGCGCTTTTGACCCTCGAGAAAATGTCCGGACTGGTTCCGGTCTGGGGACCCAGGCTCGTGACCGGTGGCGTCAACCTGTTTGTGCGGGCCGATCAGTCCTCGCGGGCGGTCTCGATCTTGGCCTGGGGACTCAAGCGCTGGCCGAAGAACACCGACCTAGAGTACGCCCACGCCCTGCTCGAGATTCACCTGGGCCATTTTGCGAAGGCGATCCGGCTGCTCAAGGCGCTCATCCGGCGCTATCCGTCCGATCCCCTGTTCCTCAATGCACTGGGATATACCTGGACGATCCGTGGCCGGCATCTGCTGCAGGCAGCGATCCTGATCCACCACGCCCTCCTGCTTGATCCCTCGGATCCGGCGCTCCTGGACAGCCTGGGCTGGGTCGACTTCAAACTGCACCACTGGCAATCGGCCTATCGTCGCCTGGCCCTCGCGCATACGCTCAGGCCCGAGGAACCCACGATCGCATTCCATTGGGGCCGGGTCCTCTGGCAATCGGGTCATCCACAGGCGGCACGCCGCGTCTGGCAGGAGGCCCTGGAGCGGGCCCCCGAGGATGCGCGACTCAAGCGTGCCCTGAACCAGCCTTTGCCGCACCCTTGACCAAATTTGCCGCGCAAGCCCTTGGCTTTAGCCATGGGGTGAGCGGGATTCGCTGGCAAATTCGGAATACAAAGTCAGGTACAAGTTGAGCCACAACGTGGTATTCTCTTGCAAATACAAGGTGGTATAGTGTCCAAAGTATCGCCGCGATGTATTGGTAAACGGCGCGGATACTCGGCTCAAGGCTGTTATACAGCAGGTGTGCGATGAGACGCGGAGCGAGATACTGGAAATGGAGGTGATGCCGGACCATGTGCATCTGCTGGTCGAGGTGGACCCGCAGTTCGGCGTCCATCATCTGGTGAAACGGATCAAAGGGCGATCCTCGCGCCTGCTGCGTCAGGAATTTCGCTGGTGTCGCACCGGTTCCCGAGCCTCTGGACCAACAGTTACTTCGTTTCTGCCGTTGGCGGTGCTCCGTTGGAGATCGTCGAACAGTACATTGAGCAGCAGAAGCATGTCTAAAGCGTCTGGCCCATCCTTCGTCCTGGAACTCCCGCTCGTGGTGAATCCCCACGAGAACCGGGTGTTGTCCGCGCGCTTCGAGGCGGGACGGCAACTCTATAACGCCGTGCTGGGAGAGGCTTTGCGACGGCTGGACCTCATGAAGCAGTCCAGGATTTGGGCCGCGGCACGCAAGATGCCCAAAGGCCCGCCGAAGTCCGCCGTACAGAAAGCGCGTGCCGCCGAATTTTCGCGGATTGCAAGGACGGTTGGTTTCACGGACTACGATCTGCAACGCTACGCCACCCAATGCAAGAACGCCTGCTGGATGGGTGACCATCTGGACGCGCACGCGACGCAAAAAATCGGCACCCGGGCATTCCGGTCCGCACAACGCTATCAGTTCCGCACAGGCGGTCGTCCGCGATTCAAGCCCAGGTGGAAGGCGCTGGAATCCATGGAAGGCAAGAGCAATGCTACCGGGTTGCGCTGGCGGGAGGACCATCTGGAATGGGGAAAGCTCCATCTCCAGGCATTCTTCGACCACAAGGACAAGTACGGCGTCCAGACCTTCGCTTTGCAATGCCCGGTGAAGTATTGCCGCCTGCTTCGGCGGACCATTCGCGGAAAAACTGTGTGGCATGTGCAGCTAATTATGGCCGGGGTTCCGAAATGGAAAGACAAAAACCCGATCCGCGCAGGCAAAACCAGCATCGACATTGGCCCGTCCACGATTGCCGTAGTCTCGGAAACCGATGCCTTTCTGGAGAAATTCTGCGCCAAGGTGCCCGACTTGCAGAAGGCAATTCGCCGGATGCAGCGGGCCATGGACCGCTCCCGGCGCGCATCCAACCCCGACAACTACAACCGAGACGGGACGATCAGGAAACCGGAGAAAGGCGAGAGGCTGCAATGGGTGTTCACCCAAGGGTACTTGCGTCTGCGCTCCCGTCTGAAGGAATTACATCGTCGGTTGGCGGCCTATCGCAGAGCAGAACACGGTCACCTGGCGAACCGGGTCATCACCACCGGCGATACGGTGATGGCTGAGAAATTGAGTTACGAGGCTTTTCAGCGGATGTTTGGCAGAAGCATCCGCGACCGGGCTCCTGGGGGATTCATGAATCATCTGCGTCGCAAGGCTGCCAGTGCCGGTGGCGAGGTGGTGGAGTTCCCGACCCGGACCACCCAGCTCTCGCAAAGCTGTCAGTGCGGAGAGGTGGTGAAAAAGCCGTTGTCGCTACGCTGGCACGATTGCTCGTGTGGCGTACATGCGCAACGGGATTTGTATAGTGCGTATCTTGGCCTCCATGTTCAGAAAGAGTGTGGGGGCTGGAGACTGGACACCGAATCGGCCCGCGAGGGTTGGTGTGCTGCGGAATCGCTGCTGGAGAAAGCGGTGTCTGGTACCGTACAAGCTGCGAATGGCAGGCCGTTGCCTGCCAGCTTGGGCATTCGTGCCCGAGACAGAGCGGTTCTTTCTCGAAGGTGTAACGGTGCAGAGGAAGATCCCGGATGTTGTAGCCATGCTGCCGTAATGGGCATGGCGAGAGCCGGGAAGACCTCTGCATCCACCACTAAAACCCCCCGGCTTTAGCCGTGGGGAGATTCAGACCGGGTCGTCCCATTCCGGTCCTTCTTGCGACCGGAACCCTTTTCCTGACCGGCTGCACCCTCCCTCCACGAGGTCCGGGTCCGTCTCCCGCGCACAGCTTTCGCCGGCTGGAGGCGATTCGCGGATTCGAAATCTCGGGCGAGCTCGGCGTGGTCGACCGGCACCGGGGCTTTTCCGGCTCCTTCTACTGGCGCGATCAGCGGGGACGGAACCTTCTCGTTGTGACAGCACCGCTCGGCAGCGGCGGCTTCCGCCTGTCCGGCCACCCCGGCCACTGGCGGCTCGTGACCTCGCGCGGACGGACCCTTTCGGTACGGCACTGCCTGCGTTGCGTGCTCGCGCACTGGTTCGCGGTCCCCGTTCCCATCCAGAGCCTGGGCTATTGGGTGCGGGGATTGCCGGACCCGGGGATCCCGGCCCGCGAGATCCGGGATTCCCACGGCCGGCTTCGGCACCTGGCCCAGGAGGATTGGCATCTCCTGTTCGAGCACTATGGCCAGGTCGCGGGCCTGCCGGTCCCCACCAGTCTCATCCTGAGATACCGCTCGGCGAGAATTCACCTGCTCGTGGATCGCTGGACGGTCTGGAGGCCGGCCCGGAAAGACGGCCACAGGTCTCAAGACCGGCCTCGTGCGTTTGCACGCAGGGCAGCCGAGCGCTAGACTCGCAAAAAGGGCCGGGACGAGGGCTTTTTTATGACCAAACGCGGAACAGTCCTTTTGACCGGTAGCGGTCTCCTTCTTGCGGTTGCCGTGGCCCTGGCGGCGACTCCGCTCCCGACCCGGGCGCCCTCACCCCAGGCACTCTGGAGGCAAATCCGTTTTCTCGCCCGGACGCATGCCGTCATGCCGGGAAGTCACCCGTTCCAGCCTGGTTCCCGCACGGTCGATCTCTTTACCGTAGATCTGGCCAATGGCACCGCGCGGGCGGCGATCCTCCGGGCCGGGGGCATCCGGCGCGTCCTCCGTTATCCCGTGGGGAGCCTCCTCATCAAGGAAAACTACGACCCGAACCGGAAACTGGATGGGGTGACCGCCATGCTCAAGCTTGCCGGCTACGATCCCACCGACCGGAACTGGGTCATGGCCGCCTATCGCCCCCAGGGTCGGGTCGTTGCCTATGGGCGGGTGGCCTCCTGCATTGGCTGTCATGCCCTGGCAAGCCGCTCCGATTTTGTCTTTGCACCTCCTCCTCGCGTGCTGCTCTCGGTTGCGGTCTGGCGGGCCTTTTTCCCGGAGCAGAAGATTTCCCCCCTCTACCGCAGGCTTCTGGCACTGCACCCCCGTGCGATCGTGAGGTAGCGTCAAGCCCCGGGGGGGCTTGACAGCTGTTTTCTTTTCTGATATCCAATAGGTCCAATGAACAGCAACTCCAAGTACGGAGGAAGACCACGGGGAGGGGAGCGATCCCCGGTCGTGGCTTCGCTGCTTTTCAGAAACGGACTTCGTGATGAACCGGCCAAACCCGAACCCGACCTTTGACTGAGCCGTCTCCATCCGGAGAGGGCGGGTTTTTGTCCTTTCATCACGGGGCTTGGAAACTCGGCCTGACGTCGGTCATGAAAAAAACCGGAGCGGGCCGTTCAACTTAGCTTAGGAGTCATCCATGAGAAAACGCATCATGTCGGCATGGGCCGTGCCCATGGCGGTGCTCTTCGCCTTGGCGGGAGCCCCCCCGGTCCTTGCCCAATCCCTTCCCGGCGGCAGTGTCATGCAAATGCATGGCATGGTGCCGCAAGTCGTGAAACAGGCGGTCTACCTGGGGGCGCACAGTCCCTCTGCACCGATGACCGTGACGGTGGGCCTCAAACTGTCCCATCCCAATGCCTTGAACCGCTTTCTCGGCGAACTTCAGGATCCCGCGAGTCCGATGTACCGTCATTTCCTGACGCCCGCCGAGTTTACCGAGAAGTACGGTCCCACGAGCGCCGAAGTCACCACCGTCACCGGCTTCCTCCAGAGCCGGGGCATCCGCGTGACCGGAGTGTCGTCGAACCGTCTCCTCATCCATACCGAGGGCACGGCCGGAACCTATGAAGCAGCCTTGGGTGTGGTGCTCGAGGACTATGCCTACCATGGGCGAACGTTCTTTGCTCCCTCTCACGCGCCGGTATTGCCCGTCTCGATTGCAGGCGACGTCGAGTCGCTGATCGGTCTTTCGGATGCGGCCGTGATGCGCCCCATGTGGATCCGGGGGCCTGTCACTACCCTCCCGAAAAGCGAAAGCACGGCGGCGGCCACTCCCTCGGGTTACTCCCCCCAGCAGATTGCGACCGTCTATGACTGGCCATCGATCACCAATACCGCTGACGGGTCCGGGGTGACCATTGCCAATGCCACGGCCGAGAGCACGAACCTCTCGATGAGTGACCTCGATACCTTCTGGAACCAGTACGGCTTGCCCACCCATACCGTCAATGTCATTCCCGTCGATGGCACGACGCGCTCCACCGGGGGCACGATCGAGACCACGATCGACGAGGAACGGAGCGGGGCCATGGCTCCCGGCGCCACCCTCGACGTCTACGACGCGGACAGCGCGACCGACCAGGACTTCACGGACACCTACAACACGATCGTCACCAACAACACCGCCCAGGTGATGACCACGAGCTGGGGAGAACCGGAGTCGGATGCCTCCTCCACGACCCTGTCGACCGATGACAGCATCTTCAAGCAGGCGGCGGCCCAGGGAATCTCGGTCTTCGCGGCGGCCGGCGACAACGGCTCCTCCGACGGGACAAGCAACCCGGATACGGCGGATTTTCCGTCCTCGGATCCGTATGTGCTGGCAGCCGGAGGGACGACCCTGACCCTGACCAGCAGCAATACGCGCTCGAGCGAGATTGCCTGGTCGAGCGGGGGAGGGGCGGAGAGTGCGGTATTCAGCGAACCCTCCTGGCAGGTCGGAACCGGCGTGCCCCAGAACGGCTACCGCAATACCTCGGACCTCGCGATGGATGCCGATCCCAACACGGGGTACTCGGTCTACGAGGCCGGAAGCTGGAGCGTCTACGGCGGGACCAGTTTCGTGGCACCGCAGCTCGCGGGACTCTGGGCGGATGGGGTTGCGGACAATGGCGGAACCCGGCTCGGCCAGGCCAACCAGGCCGAATACGGGGTTGCCAACTCGGCCAACTACGCCAATGACTTCTACGATGTGACCTCGGGCAGCAACGGCGCCTTCAGCGCGGGCGTCGGCTGGGATCACCCGACCGGCTGGGGCACCCCCGTGGCGACGAACCTGATCGCCAACATCGTGACTCCCTCCTCGGGCGGCGGTGGCGTGGCGGCGCCCACGGCCTCGAACGGCTCGGTCACGACGACCGAGAACACGGCGGTTTCAGGGACGCTTTCGGCCACCGGGCCGAGCGGTGCGGCGCTCACCTTCGCGATCGTGGCCCAGCCCGCGAACGGGTCGGTGACCCTGACCAACAGCTCGACCGGGGCCTTCACCTACACGCCCGCCAGCGGGTTCTCGGGAACGGATTCCTTCACCTTCAACGCCTCGGACAGCGGCGGGACCTCGAATACCGCGACCGAGACCGTGACGGTCCAGGCTCCGACCGTGGCCGCGCCGACCGCGAGCAACGGTTCGGTGACCACCAACGAGAACACGGCGGTTTCGGGGACGCTTTCGGCCACCGGACCGAGCGGTGCGGCGCTCACCTTCGCGATCGTGGCTCAGCCCGCGAACGGGTCGGTGACCCTGACCAACAGCTCGACCGGGGCCTTCACCTACACGCCCGCTAGCGGGTTCTCGGGAACGGATTCCTTCACCTTCAACGCCTCGGACAGCGGTGGGACCTCGAATACCGCGACCGAGACCGTGACGGTGAAAGCGGCCTCCACCGGACCATGTCCCACGGGCTATGCCACCTATACCGGGAGGCTTTCCGGCAGTGGGGACTATGCCTACCAGCCCAACGACAACTACTACTACGCGAGCCGCGGAAACGAGGCTGGGCTGCTCTACGGACCCGGCGGAACCAACTTCCAGCTCTATCTCTACCAGTGGAACCCCTGGTTCGGGTGGGTCAACGTGGCCGCCGGAACCGGTGGGGGAACGGACCAGAGCGTGAGCTACGACGGCAGTTCCGGTTACTACGTCTGGCTCGTCTACTCGAACTACGGGGCCGGAGCCTATACCTTCTGCCTGAGCTATCCGGGCGAGACCGGTGCAGTGAGCTCCGTCCATTCGCATCCGGCTGGCATGCCAAGGACCCCTCCGCAGTCGGTCCGGAGCAGCACTCCGGCCAGTGGGGGATCCGGCTCGATGGGACTCCTCGGCCTTCTGGCCCTGGCCTCGATCCTGATCGTGCGGGGATTGCGCGAACCCCGTAAATCCTGATCACCGCTGTTTGACACTGATCGGGCAGGCAGGAAGCCTGCCCGATTTTTTTGGGAAGGAGCCGGGGATGGTTGGGCGCAAGCCGGATCTTGCAGCCGCATCCGGGAGGATGCGGGTTGGGGACGGTTCGATCCGTTAGACTAGGAGGGGACGAACGGGGAGGCGACCATGGCGGGAGGTTGGACCCAAGACGGTGCCGTCCAGCAGCAGATCGATGCCAGCCTGGACGATGCCTTGAAGCGTGTGCGGAGACACATCCCGGCCGGGGAAAGCCTCCGCGATTGCGAACGATGCGAGGCAGAAATCCCCGAAGGCCGGCGTCTCGCACTTCCCGGGGTTCGCCTGTGTGTGGCCTGCCAAAGCGAGATCGACCGGCAAGAGATCCTCTCATCCCCCTACAACCGCCGGGGCAACAAGGACAGCCAGCTCCGCTGAGAGGTCCGCTGCGGTAGAATCCGGTATCGAGAGCGGGCAAGTCCCGCGTTTCCGGATCCTGGTCCTCCCGCGAGGCCCCGGTAGCTCAGTCGGATAGAGCATCCCCCTCCTAAGGGGAAGGTCGGCGGTTCAAATCCGCCCCGGGGCGCCATCCTGGAGTTTCGCGATCCCGGGGGATCCTCGAGTCGGCGGATGTCCGGATCCGGGCCTGGCTCCTGTCCCGGAACGGGCCGGACCGCTTCCCCCCGCCAGTGCGGGTTGTCCCTGGAGTGGCTAGACTGGGCGGGTTTTGTCGACATCCGGGGTTGTCATGTTCGTTTCGGTCGTCCTTGTGCTCCTGGCTGGTGCGCTCGCGGGATTCCTCGGAGGTCTCCTCGGCATCGGAGGGGGACTCCCGGTGGTGGCGGCCCTGAGCGTGGTCCTTCCGACCCTGGGTGTGCCGGGATCGGCGGTCCTGCACGTCGCGGTTGCGACCTCGCTGGCTGCGATGGTGCTGACCTTCGTGTCCTCGGCCACAGCCCACATCCGGCGCGGAAGCGTGCTCTGGGCCACCTGGAAGCGGATCGCCCCGGGCATGGTGATCGGAGCACTCGTCGGAACCCGCCTTGCGGCCCGGCTTCCCGAAGAGGCGCTCCGCGGGGTCATTGCCGTGTTTTGCCTGGTCATGGCCGGACAGATGGGATTCAGGGGGGAACGGGTGCGGCCGGTCACCGATGGAGAGCAGGTTCCCCGGTCGCCCTGGCTCATCGGAGCCGGGGTCGGGATCGGAGCGCTTTCCTCGGCGGTCGGAATTGGCGGCGGATCCATGACGGTGCCGCTCCTCGTGTCGCTCTCGGCGAAACCCGTCCGGGCAGTCGGAACGAGTGCGCTCTGCGGATTGATGCTGGCCCTCGTCAGTACCCTGAGCTATGCCCTTGCGGCTTCTGTGCCGTCGCGCTCGCTGCCTTGGGGGACGGTTGGGTACGTGAGTCTCCCGGTGGCGGCACTCATCGCGGTGGGGTCGATGTCAATGGCGCCGGTTGGGGTCCGGGTGGCACACCGGCTCTCGGGTACTGCGCTGAAGCGGGTGTTTGCGCTGTTCTTGATCGTCATGGGGGCGCTGATCGCGCTGGGTGGCTAGGGGGAGGTCGTGGCGTTCCTCCGGTGAGGTGCCTGCAGTTCGGGGGAAGCGCGACTCCGGTCGGGGATTTCCCTTGCGGGTGGGTCGGCACATAGGCTGCGTATCCCTTGTAGGTGACCATCCGCTGGATCTGCGACGGGGCCGTTTGGTCGCCAAAATCCGGGTTGTTCCCCGCCATCCCGGTGTTCATGTTCCCGTTCCCCATGCCAGGGGATCCGCCCCCGCTCGGTGGCGGGTCTGCCAGCAGGACCGCGTTGGCACCCATCCGTGCCGCCTGCTGCCGCAGCTTTTCCAGAATCCGGCAGTTGAGCCCGGGGGAGTTGTCCCACCCGAGAAGGCTCGTATCCAGTTTCGCGAGAAGCACAAAACGGTGGGGCCAGGCGGGTTTGACCCAGAACGAGACCTCGTGGGGAGGCAAGGGTGTCCTCGGTGGGGCAAGAGCGGTCGGCGGGCCGACCAGGCTGCAGCCGGAAAGCGCGACGAGAGCGCCCATCACAGCGAAACACCAGGATCGCGATGGAAACGTACGCACGCGGCACCTCCCATTCCCCTGCGGTTGGAACCGACTTCTTAGACTACCACGATTTTCCGTCCCCCCCTGGCCGGGACGGAATCGCATCAGCCGAGTCGGCCCAAAAGTTCGCGGACCCTCCGCTCGATTTCGTCCCGGACCGTCCGGAAAACCTCGAGAACCTCCTCCCCGGATCCACCGGCCCGGGCCGGGTCGGCGAGCGGCCAGTGTTCGCGGATGACCCGTCCGGGAACGACGGGGCAATGCTCGTCGGCGTGTCCGCACAAGGTGATGATCCAATCCGCGGCCTCGAGCAGGGAATCCGTGAGGCACTTGGAATGCTGCGTGCAAAGATTGATCCCGCGCTCCGCCATGACCTGAATGGCCAGGGGATGGATCCCATGAGCCTCGATGCCGCCGGAGGCGGCCTGGACTTTTCCGCCGCCCAGGGTGCGCAACCACCCTTCGGCCATCTGGCTCCGGCAGCTGTTGCCGGTGCAGAGGAACAGGATGACCGGACGGCGGCCGGGTTCGCGGATGTTCATCCGGCTCCCAGCCAGCGGATCCAGAGTCCCAGGGCGAGGAGGGTTGCGAGGAGCACGGGCGGTGTGATGACGAGACCGACGCGCATATAGGTGCGCCAGGTGATGGTTTCGCCCTTCCGGGCAAGGACATGGAGCCAGAGAAGCGTGGCCAGGCTGCCCAAGGGGGTGAACTTGGGCCCGAGGTCGCAACCGACCACATTGGCATAGACCATGGCGGTTTTGACCGTTGGGGGGAGGGGGCCCGCCTGGTGGATGCCGAGTGCCCCGATCAGGACGGTGGGCATGTTGTTCATGACCGCCGAGAGGGCCGCCGAGAGAAGACCCGTGCCCACGCTCGCCACGAGGATTCCTTGACGGGCAAGGGGGGCAAGCAGTTTCGCGAGGAGCGCCGTGAGACCCGCGTTCCGGAGCCCGAAGACGACGAGATACATGCCGAGGCTGAACCAGACGATCTGCCAGGGGGCCTCGCGGAGCACCTTCCGGCACCGGATCGTGGCGCCCCGGCCGAGTTGCCACCAGCGACCGGCGATGGCGAGGAGCAAAAGGGCTCCACTTCCTGTCACGGCAAAAATCGGAAGATGCCAGGGGGCGGTTGCGAAGTAGGCAAAAAGGAGCAGGGCCAGGATGGGGAAACTCCACCGGAACACGAGTGGGTCGCGGATCGCGGTACGCGGAGCGGGAAGCGTCTCCTGCCCGTAGCGTGGAGGGACCTTCCGGCCGAAATAGAGCCAGAGCACCCCGAGGGTCGCGAGCAGGGCGACCAAATCGACCGGCACCATGATTCCCGCGTAATGGTCGAAGGACAGGCGGAAATAGCCGGCACTCACGATGTTGACCAGGTTTGAGGTCACGAAGGGCAGTGAGGTCGTGTCGGCCACGAAGCCCGTGGCCATGACGAAGGCAAAGGCGGCGGCCGGGCTGTAACCCAGGGCGAAGAGCATGGCCAGGACGATCGGGGTCAGGATGAGCGCTGCCCCGTCATTGGCAAAGAGGGCCGAGACCCCTGCTCCAAGCAGGATCACTAGGAGAAACAGCCGGTATCCGTTCCCGCCTCCCCAGTGGGCCACATGGAGGGCAGCCCAGTGAAAAAATCCTGCCTCGTCGAGGAGGAGCGAAATCAGGATCAGGGCCACGAAGGTCAGGGTCGCATCCCACACGATTCCCCAGACGGTCGCGAGGTTGGACCAGTGGATGACTCCGACTGCAAGCGCGATCGCCGCGCCCGCCATCGCACCCCAGCCGATGCCGAGTCCCCAGGGTCGGATGATCACCAGGAGGAGCGTCAATGCAAAGACGGAAAGCGCGAGAATCGTCACGAGGGGCGACGACCGTCACAGGGATGGGATCCCGGTGCATTCTTGAGCCCCGCACCCAGGAAGGCCTGGAGCCGGGCTTGGGCCGTCTTCCGGAAGAGGAGGTTTTCAGGCTCCTGGGCGAGGATCCGGAGGATCCTCCTCTGGCGCGGGGAGAGGGAGGGGGCCAGCCGATAGTAGATCCAGGTCCCCCTGCGCCGGTCGGCCACGAGCCCGGCCCGCCGGAGCCAGGCCAGATGGCGGGAGACCTTGGGCTGGGTGGATCCGAGTGCCGCCACGAGCTCGCAGACGCAGAGCTCGCCCTGGCTTCCCAGGAAGTCGAGGATGTAAAGCCGGGTTGGATCGGCGAGGGATTCCAGGAAACGGACCGTTCCATTCGTCAAGCCGTCTTCCGACCGATGACGGGACTGTGGGATGGGTCGCATGCGATCGGTTAATATATATGGATGAACAAATATATCATGAAACCCGGTCCGGATTGACGTTCGGGTGCGAGCGGGGTACCTTGACTCGTGCCCGAAACCGGACGGCCCCCATGCGTCATGCTGGTCTTTGCGCCCTTGCCCTTTTTTCCCTCCCGATCCTGTCCCAGGCCTCAGCCGCTCCCCTGCTCCTCCGGGATCCCACGCTTTCCGCACATCACATCGTTTTCTCCTACGGCGGAATTCTCTGGCGGGTCGGACGGCACGGGGGAACCGCCCACCCATTGATCACCGGCCACGGGAACCTCGCCCGGCCACTCTACTCCCCGAATGGGCGCTGGATCGCGTTCACGGCCACCTACCAGGGCAATACCGACGTCTATGTGGCGCGTGCCGATGGCCAGGGCGTCCACCGTCTCACCTTCTATCCCGGCCGGAACATTGCCGTCGGTTGGACCCCGGACAGCCGGGAGATCCTGTTCCGATCCACCCGTTACAGTTCAAACTACGTTCCTTCGCTCTACCTCGTGCCAGTCACCGGGGGATTTCCCGTGGCGCTTCCCCTGCCAACCGGGCAGGCCGGGTCCTTCTCCCCGGACGGGCGGGAGCTGGCCTATGTGCCGGAGCTCCAGTGGGAACGCTTCTGGCAGCACTATCAGGGTGGACAGGAGACCACGATCCGCATCGCCCGGCTCCGGAACTCCTCCGTGGTCCGGATCCCTCACGGAACGGCGGAGGACCGGGACCCGCTCTGGATCGGCCATGAGGTCTACTTCCTTTCCAACGCGCCCGGTAATTTCACCCTCTTTTCCTACAACGTGAAGAGCGGCCACATCCGCGAGCGGCTGCCGGCTCAGAGGATGGATGTGAGTTCGATCTCGGCTGGTCCGGATGGGATCGTGCTGGACCGGTTCGGCCAGATCGGGGTCTATGACCTGGCCACGGGTCGCGAACATCCGGTCCGGATCCGGCTCCGGGGCAACGTGCCGGATCTGCGGACCCGCTATATCCAGGCCGCACCCTACATCCAGGATGCCGGGATCGCGCCCGATGGCGTGCGTGCCGTCTTCACCGCCTTCGGGAAGGTCCTGACGGTCCCAGCCCACCACGGCAGCATCGAAAACCTGACCCTTCGACCCGGCACCATGGACCGCGATCCGGCCTGGTCCCCGAACGGGCGCTGGATCGCCTATTTTTCGGACCGGACCGGTTCCTATGACCTCTACATCCGGCCCGATGACGGCATCGGACCGGTCCGGCGGATCGCCCTCGGCGAACCCAATGCCTTCTTCGGGCATCTCCATTGGGCGCCCGACAGCCACCGTCTCGTGTTCAGCGACCAGCGGCTCAATCTCTGGGAGGTCAATCTCGGCCGGAGCCACCCCACCCCGATCCGGATCGCGACCGACCGCTATGCCTCGCCGCTGCATGATTTCCACGCCCGCTGGTCGCCGGACAGCCGCTGGATCGTCTACACGCGGCTTTTGCCCAACTACCTCCATGCAGTCATGGTCTATTCGGTGAAAAACCACAAGACCCATGCCATCACGCATGGCGCGAGCGATTGTCTCGATCCGGTGTTCGGCGCGGGCGGACGGGACCTCTACTTCACGGAGAGTACTGATACGGCGCTGACCCAGGGCTGGCTGGACATGACGAGCCTCGACCACCCCATTCGCCGGAGTGTCTACGCGGTTGTCCTGCGCCACAAGGGCGTCTCGCCGCTGCCCTTGCGAAGCGGCTTTCCAGTGCTGGCCAAGCCCCGGAAACCGGCACCCAAGGCCCATCCGCTGCGGGTGCGGATCGACTTTGCGGGACTGTCCGAACGGCGGGTGGTCCTGCCCATCCCGCCGGCCAACTATACGGGTCTTTCCGCTGGCCGTCCGGGCGAGCTTTTCCTGGAGCGGGCGCCTCTCGTCCCCATCTCCCAGAACCTTGGGGGACCACCTGCCTTTTCCGTCCTCGAGTTCCACTTCGCGAACCGCCATCTGCAGACGCTCGTGGCCAAGACCCAGGTCTTTGATCTCGCGGCCGATGGCCGTTTCATGCTGACCCGGCTCGGATCCAACTGGCAGATCACCTCGATCGGGCCGCATCCCGTCCACCACAGGCTCGATACGGCTGCCATGCGGGTCCGGGTCGATCCCCAGGCCTCCTGGGACGAGATGTACCGGGATGTCTGGCGCATCGAGCATGCCTATTTCTACAGCCCGGTTTTCGACGGCACCCCGATCGTCACCGAGGAGAGGCGTTTTGCCCGTTATCTCCCAGGCGTGGGCAGCCGCAGCGGACTCAACGATCTCTTCCGCGAGATGCTGAGCTATATCGCAGTGGGCCACATGTTCGTCTCGGGTGGACTCCACCCGAAAACGCTGAAAGTCGGGGTGGGTCTGCTCGGTGCCAACTACCGCATCCGGCACGGCCGCTACCAGATCACTCGGATCCTCCGGGGGGGAGCCTGGAACCCCACCCTCTATGCCCCCCTCGCCCAGCCCGGGCTCGGCGTTCGCGTGGGAGACTATCTTCTCGCGGTCAACGGCCATCCCCTGCGTTCCTCCGAGAACCTCTACCAGGCCTTTGAAAATCTTGCAGGGGATCGGGTTCTCCTCACCGTGGGCCCTCATCCGGATGCCCAAGGCGCACACACCATCACGGTCAAGACCCTGGCCAGCGAGCATGCCTTGCGCGTCGCGGCCTGGGTGGACCACAACCTGCGGGTGGTCGACCGGCTGAGCCATGGGCGGCTTGGATACATCTACCTCCCGAACACCGGACTCCAGGGGTTCCAGAATTTCAACCGGTACTTCTTCTCGCAGGTCAACAAGGAGGGCCTCATCATCGACGAGCGTTTCAATACCGGGGGATTTCTCTCGGACTACATCATCCAGTACCTGAAGCGGGGACCGATGAGCCTCGTCGTGACCCGTTACGGGAAACCCTACATCGAGCCACCGGAAGCCAGCTTCGGGCCCCGTGTCATGATCATCAACCGCTACTCGGGATCCGGTGGGGACGCCCTGCCCTGGTATTTCAAGATGGATCACCTGGGACCGCTGGTCGGAACCCGGACCTGGGGCGGACTCGTCGGGATCGGCGGCTACCCGGAACTCATGGATGACGGACACGTCACCGCGCCCCGCTGGGCGGTCGAGGGACTGGACGGACACTTCCCGGTCGAGAACCACGGCATCAAGCCCACGGTTACGGTCTGGCAGAACCCGGCCCTCGTGCGGCGGGGCGAGGATCCCCAGCTCGACCGGGCGATCGCGATCGCGTTGCGCCTGATCCGCGAGCATCCCTTGCCCCATCCCCACCGGGCACCCTACCGGAACTATCATCTGCACCTGCCGCGGATTCCGGCGTCCCCTCACTGACGGATTGCAAACGGTCGACCTGTTGTCGGTGGGTGGATATGGGCAAAAATCGCCTGGAAGCATTCAGCGATGGCGTGATCGCTATCATCATCACCATTATGGTCATCGAGATGAAGGTTCCCCGGGGAGAAACCCTGAAGGCCTTGCTGCCGGTCCTTCCGGTTTTCCTGAGTTATGTGATGAGTTTCCTCTACGTCGGCATCTACTGGAATAACCACCACAATCTGCTCAAAGCCAGCGGCCCCGTCACTGGAAGCGTGCTCTGGGCCAACCTGCACCTGCTGTTCTGGCTTTCCCTCTTTCCCTTTGTGACCGGCTGGATGGGGGAAAACCACATCGCCGTCGCGCCTACGGAGCTGTACGGGATTGTGCTGCTCATGGCGGCCCTCGCCTATTTCCTTCTCCAGCAACGCATCCTCGCGGCCGGCGCACCCCTCTTGCGGCGTGCCCTCGGTCACGACTGGAAAGGGAAGATATCGCCGTTTCTTTATTTGTCGGGGATCCTTGCTGCCGTGTGGTCCCCATGGGCGGCCAAATGCATCTATCTCGGTGTGGCGCTGTTGTGGCTGATCCCGGACCGCCGCATCGAAAACCTGCTGGTCGGCAACCCGGAGTGAGCGGGCGGAGGAGAGAGCCAGAAGGGTGGCGATCTGCCTGGAGCGGTCAGGGCATTCCCGGATCGAGAAGAAGGACTGCCAAGGGCGGAATATCGATCATGCCAGTTCCACCGGACAAACCCGTCCGAAAAGCAGGTGCTTCGGCCGGGCTCCGTCCGCCGTAGCAGGTCCAGTCGCTGTTGAGAAGCAGCCGGGGAAGGGCTTTTCCGGAAAAGCGGACCGGGTAGTCACATACTGCCTGGCGGCCGAAGTTGAAAATCCCAATGAGGGAGTCGCCCGTCCGGTCCCGGCGGGCGAAGGACAGGACGGCTGAACCGGAAGCGGGACAGTCGATCCACTCGAAGCCCCGCTCATCGAAATCGAGGTCATGGAGTGGCGGATGGGTCGCATAGAGCCGGCCCAGGTCCTGGTTCAGCCGGAGGATCCCGGATCCGGGGGGACGCCCGGCCTCCTTCCAGTCGAGCCCGCCCGAAAGCGTCCACTCGCGTGAGGCGCCAAACTCGTTGCCCATGAAACTGAGCTTCTTGCCCGGGGTCAGCATCTGGTAGACCAAGAAAAGGCGCAGGTTGGCCCGGGCTTCTTCCGGAGTGCCCGACATCTTGTCGATGAGCGGACCCTTGCCCTGGGTCACCTCGTCATGGGAGAGGGGGAGGAGAAAGCGTTCGGTGTAGGCGTACATCCGGTTGAAGGTGAGGAGTTGGGGCTGGGCACTGCGTGCGGGTGCGGGGAGCTGCAGGTAGTTCACGGTATCGTGGAACCAGCCCAGGTTCCATTTGAGTGAAAAGCCGAGTCCGCCTTCCCGGGCCGGATGGGTGACCCTGGGCCAGGCCGACGACTCTTCGGCAATCAGGAGGATGCCCGTCTTCCGTCTTTCGGCCCAGCCGGTAAGCGTTTGAAGGAGCGAGACGGCCTCGAGATTCTCATGCGTCCCCAACCGGTTCGGGATCCACTCGCCGGGACCACGCGAATAGTCCCGATAAAGCATCGAACTCACCGCATCGACCCGAAGCCCGTCCAGGTGAAATTCCTCAAGCCAGAAGACGGCACTCGAAAGCAGGAAACTCCGGACTTCAGGGCGGCCGAAATTGAAGATCAGGGTCCCCCAGTCGGGATGCCGGCCTTCCCGCGGATCCGGATACTCGTAGAGGGGCTCTCCGTCGAAGCGGCTGAGCGACCCCTCGTTGCCGGGGAAATGGGCCGGTACCCAGTCGAGAAGGACGCCCACTCCCGCCTCGTGACAAATCTCCACCAGGGCCCGGAGGTCGTCCGGGGTCCCGTAGCGTGAGGTCGGGGCGAAGTAGCCCGTGGCCTGGTATCCCCAGGATTCGTCCAGAGGATGCTCGAGGATGGGCAAGAGCTCGACATGGGTGCAACCCAGAAGGCGGCAGTGTCGGACAAGAGCCTGTGCCAGGTCCCGGTAGTTGGGCTCGCCCGGAATCGAACCGCGTCTCCAGGAACCGAGATGCACCTCGTAGATATGCAGGGGTTGGTGTTGCCAATCCCATCCCTTGCGGTGCTCCAGCCACTCTGCATCCTGCCAGACGTGCCGCGGTTTCGGAATCCGGGCCTTGAGTCCCGGGCGCATCTCGAATGCCCGGCCGTAGGGATCGGCACGCAGGAGGATTTTCCCCTCCCGGGTCTTGAGCGCAAACTGGTAGCTGGGATCGGCCTCTTCGAGTCCGGGAATGAAAAGCTCCCAGACCCCGCTGGTTCCGCGGGGTCGCAGGGGATGAAAATCCGGGTTCCACCTGTTGAAGTCGCCGACCACGCTCGCCCCGACAGCGCGGGGTGCCCAGACGGCGAAGAAGAGGCCCGGCACCCCCTCATGCACGATGCGATGCCCACCGAAATGGTTGTGGGCATCAAGGAGGGCTCCGCCGTTGAAGCGGGCCAGGACGGTTCCATCCAGGACCGGCCCGAAAAGATAGGGATCGTAACCTTCCCGGCAGCCGCATCCGTCCTGCCACCGGACCCGGTACGGCGAGGGGAGGAGGGAGCCCTCGCGCACAAAAAGACCCCGATCCGTGCGGGTGAGCGGGTACCGCCCGGCTTCCGTCAGGATCTCGGCGCTTTCGGCCTGTGGTAGCACCACCCGCTGGATGGCCTGTGATCCCAATCCTGTCCGGTGCTGGCCCCTCCATTCGAAGGGATCGCGAGCGATCGTGGCGCAAGCCTCCTTTCTTTGGGGCAAAGAGTACCTAACCGGAGACGGAGTGCGCGCCGCCCGGAGCCGTCAATGCCACGCGGACGTGCCGGAGAAACCGGTCCATGCCGGTTTCTCCGATGAGGCGGTCATGAGGGGCCAGCTGGCCAGCGGCCGTATAGAAAAGGAAGGTCGGGGGTCCCAGGATCTGGAAATGATGGAGAAGCAGGCGGGAGTCCGGCGTGTCGCGGGTGAGATCGACCCGGATGAACGCCAGTCTCGGGGCCAGGGCGACGAGAGAGCGGTTCCCATCGAGTCGCTGGTCCATCAAGCGACAGGAGATGCACCACTGGGCCCAGAAGTCCACCACGGCGACCCGGTGGTTTTTGTGCGCTCTCCGGAGGGACTGGTTCAGCTGGCCGAGACTCGTGACCCGGACCCAGCGGACCGGATGACCGGTGGGCTCCGGGGCGACAGTGGTCGGCGAAGGGGTGAAGACGGACAGGGGTTTGAGGAGGTTCGTGCCGCCGAGGCTGGCTCCCACGATTTCGAGCACGCCCCAGAGGGTGAAGAGGACACATAGCGTCCAGAGCCAGGGAGAGGCTGCCGGGTTTTTTTCACGGCTCCGCCGTTCCGCCTGGCTCAGGAAGCCTCCGCCGAGAAGGAGCACGAGCCCGGACAGCGCGAGGATCCATGGCATCGCGAGGATATCGGACAGGTACCAGAGGGCGAGTGCCAGGAGCAAAAAGCCGAGGAGGATATTCACGGCCCGGAGCCACGGTCCGCTCTTGGGCCAGAAACGGCCGGCGGTCAGGCCGAAGACCAGAAGGGGGAGGCCCATGCCGATCCCCAGCGAGAAAAGGAGGATCCCGCCCCGCACCACGGCCCCATGCTGGGCGATCAGGATCAGGATGGCCGCGAGGGGGGGGATCAGACAAGGTCCGACCAGGACCGCCGAGATCACGCCCATCACGGCACTGCTCGTGAGACTGCCTGCGGCTCCTCCCCGGGGCTGGTGACGACTCGCCCAATCCTGGACGACACTCGGCAAGCGGAGCTCGAAGAGGCCGAAGAGGGAAAGCGCCAGCGCGACGAACAGGGCTGCGAGGAGTCCGATGACCCAAGGGGTCTCGAGGAGGGTGCTGAGACTGCGTCCCAGGGCGCCCGCAATCAGGCCCGCTGCGGTGTAGGAGAGGGCGAGTGCGAGAACGTAGGCCAGGGCCCGTGGCAGAAGCGAACGGATCCGCCGTGAATCCCCACGGCTGAGAACCGTCACGACGATCGGGATCATCGGCGCCGAACAGGGAGTGAAAGCGAGGAGGATCCCCATCAGGACGAAGGCCAGGATGGCGATCGCGAGCGGTGCGTGGAGCGTGAGATGCCCTGCCTTCCGTTCCAGGTTGCCAAAGGATCCGATGAGGGTTGAATGGACCTTCATGTCACGGGAGGACGGCTGGATGTCGGAGGCAGGCAGGTTGAGGGTCCGATGGACCGGCGGGTAACACAAGCCGGCGGCCGAACAGCCCTGGTAACGGACTTCGAGTTTGAGAGCCCGGCCATCCGTTCCATAGACCGGAAGGGGAAGGGCCAGATGACTGAAAAACACGTGGACGATCCCGAAAGTTCCGTCGTTGCGGAGGGTCGCAGCGGGAAACTCGGGTGCGCCCAATCGCACGTGGGATGGGGTGAGCACCCGGAAACGGAACTGCCGGCGATAGAGGTAGTAGCCGGGTGCCAGCGTCCAGGTGAGCATCAGGCTCTCGCGGTCCGGGCGGGAAGCGTTCAGGACGAAAGCCTGGTTCTCGGGGAGAAAACGGTGGGATCCATGGGCCAGGAGCCGGCTCAGGATGGAGGGTTGGGCACAGGCCTGGGGTCCTGCCAGAAAGAGGGCGGGCAGCCAGAGCGCACAGAGGAGAAAAAAGGATGACCAGCGCGTGGACGATGGATACGGGCGGTCCATGGGAGGCAACCTCGACTCTTCAGGGCCGGCCCAATGGGGTGGGGGCCGCCCGAACGGGATCCCACAGTCTAACAGAACCGGGATGGGAACGATCACTCCTGACGGAGGTTTCCCGGATCCGGAAAGGAGGAAAGCGCGAGAGATTGCCCGTAGAACGGTTCCACCCAAAAACCGGTTTGAATGGGGTGGGGATCCCGGAACGCAGGGGGTCGGCATGCCGGCGGAAGGTTCGCCTCCCGGGTGAAAAACCCGGCCCCGGACACAATCCCGGGACCGGGTTTGGATACGGGGCAGGACCCGCCTCGAGGCAAGACCAGCCCTCGAACTAGTGCATTCCGCCCATTCCATGCATCCGTCGCATGGCCTGCATCATGCGCATGCGCATCGTTGCCGCGAGTCTCTGGTAGATGGCCTGCTGGGCGGGATCAAGCAGGCGGTAGCCCTTGAGATGGAAGGGAATCATCACATAGCCGAGATAGGTCTGTGCCCGACCCACCGCCATGACATCCCCCACGAGTGCCCGGATGGAGGGGTTCGGAGCGCGGGCCGCCTTCCGGTAGTTCCGGTACGCCATCTTGAGTCGACGGACGCCACGGCCCGTCTCCATCATCATTCCCATGGCCAGATGCTTTTCCTCTGCCACCTGCTGCGGGGTCAGGTGAAGGGCCGCAGCATGCAGGAGATCCCAGTGGGGACCGGGGTGGAAGCGGAAAAAGATGAAGGGAAAGCCCAGCGAATGATGCATGAAATACATCCCCCGCTTCGCCATGGTGCCCCGCCGGCCCTGCATGGCCGCATGGGCCGGATTGAGCCCCCCCGCGAGGGCGGCCAGGGCCATTGCCAAAAAGGCGTTCTTGAGGATTGCTTTGGTCATCGGGAACCTCCGGAGGATGTGAGTGCTCCCAGTATGCTCCGTCCTAACCCTACCTTGTCAACCGGCGGAGGACCTGCGTCAGGCCCGAAGGTCCTGATCGGTGCGCCGTTGAGGAATCCTGCCCGTTTCCGGAACGAGTGTCGGAAACTTGTCAAGAAAACCCGCTCCGGAGTTTGTTAGACTGGACACGGTTCCTTGGTCGCATCCAGGCCTCTCCTATGACGAGCCCCGCCCCTTCGGGATCCGGTCTTCTGGCTGATCTCCAGGCGCGCCAGTGCATCTTTCAAACCACCGATGAGAAGGGAGTCACTGCTCTCCTGGCTGCGGGGCCGGCAACGGTGTACGCCGGCTTTGATCCCACCGCGGACAGCCTCCATCTCGGCCATCTCCTGCCATTGCTCACGCTGCGACGGCTCCAACAGGCCGGGCACCGGCCACTGGTCGTCCTGGGTGGGGCGACCGGACTGGTCGGGGATCCCAGCGGCAAACTGAGCGAGCGGGTCATGCAGAGCGTGGAAACCGTCGAGGCGCATGCCGAAGCACTCCAAAAACAGCTGGTGTCGTTTTTGGATTTCAGTGACACCCGCACGGGTGGGCGGATTCTCAACAACCGGGAATGGATCGGTTCCCTGGATCTCATCGGTTTTCTCAGGGATGTCGGGAAACACTTCCCGGTGGGTGCGATGCTCAACAAGGAGACCGTGCGAACCCGGCTCGGCAAGGAAAACACGGGACTCTCCTACACGGAGTTCAGTTATCTCCTGCTCCAGGCCTACGATTTTGATCACCTGTGCCAAACGGAAGGTTGCCGGCTGCAGATCGGGGGCAGCGACCAGTGGGGGAACATCACGGCCGGCATCGAACTCATCCGCCGCCGGCGGAACCAGGAAGCCTATGGATGGACCACGCCGCTTGTAACAACGGCATCCGGCAACAAGCTCGGGAAGACGGAAACCGGAACCCTCTGGCTGGATGCCCGGAAGACCTCCCCCTACGCGTTCTACCAGTATCTCCTCCAGGTGGAGGATCAGGATGCCGGGCGGTTTTTGCGCTACTTCAGCGAGCGTGACCTCGAGGCGATCGAGGCGATCGAGGCGGAGCAGGTGCGGGATCCAGGGAAGCGGCCGGGCCAGAAGGCACTCGCCCGCGAGCTCACGACCCGGATCCACGGAACCGGCGAGACCGAACGCGCGATCCGCCTGAGCGAGACCCTTTTCGGATCGGCCGATGTCCGGACGCTCGACCCCGAGAGTTTTCGCCAGCTCGAGACGGCGATCCCCGGGACGGTCCTCCCGCGCGAGATCCCCAACCACACGCTGGAAGAGCTTCTGGTGACGACGGGGCTCGTCACCTCGAAAAGCCGTGCCCGGGAGGAGATCCGGGCCGGAGCGGTCTCGGTCAACCAGAAAAGGGTGGAGGGAACGACCCGGATGATCGGGCGCGAGGATTTTCTCTGGGATCGCTATTTGCTTCTGGGGAAAGGGAAACGTCACCATGCCTGGGTCCGGCTGGGTGACTGATCGGCCTCCTTCGGTATTCGCCCGGACACCCGAGCCACCCTACTACGCGGTCATTTTTTCCTCGATCCTCCGGGGCGACGATCCGGCCTATCAACGGATGGCCCGACGCATGGAGGAATGGGTCGTCCGACAGCCGGGTTTTCTCGGCTTCGAAACCGCACGCTCCCCGGGAGAGCTCGGAATCACGGTTTCCTTTTGGGATTCGCTCGAGGCCATTGCGCTCTGGAAGGCAGAAAGCGAGCACCAGATCGCCCAGAGGAGGGGACGGGAACACTGGTATGCGGGCTACGTGATCCGGGTTGCTCGTGTCGAGCAGGTCCGTGGATTCTCACCGGGGAATGAATCCGGTCCGGCAGGGGGGACGCCTATGCGGCGGGATCCTCCAGGCGGTCGATGACCGTGAGGCAGTGTTCGTCGATCCGCCGGCCGATCTCGAGGAGATGCGGATTGGGGTAGGGAGCCAGGCACTCCCGCGCGGTCCGGTACAGGATCTCGGTCCGCGTTCCGCATCCGGCAAGGTACACCCGGAGAGGGATTTCGAGGACGGCACGGGGATCGGCCTCGTAAACCTCGGAGATCCATTCCGGTCGAGAGAGCAGAAACAGGATCCCCCCCGGCTCCGTCCCGGGAGGATGCTTGATCTTGGAAACGGGATCGATCCCGGCGGCTTCGAGGACGGCGAGCAGGCGTCGGGCCGTCTCGTCCAGGGGAAACGGCACGATCCAGCTCTGCATGCCTCAGGCAGGAGGGGAAAGCAGACCGGCCAGGCTTTCGATCGCCCGGGCCAGGGTGCGGGTGAAGTGCACCGCCAGGGCCCCGTCGATCACACGGTGGTCATAGGACAGGGACAGCGGAAGCAGGAGGCGGGGTACGAATGCCCCGTCCTTCCAGACCGGCCGGATCTCGGACCGGGAGATGCCGAGAATGGCGACTTCCGGAGCATTGATAATGGGCGTGAAGGCCGTGCCGCCGATGCCGCCCAGGCTCGAAAGGGAAAAAGTCCCACCTTGGAAATCGGAAGCCGCAAGCCGGCCCCCGCGGGCCTTGTCGGCGAGCTCCGCGACTTCCCGGGCCAGGGTCCAGAGGTTTTTCTGGTCGACTTCCCGGATCACCGGAACCACGAGTCCCTGCGGGGTGTCGACGGCAAAACCCAGGTGATAGTACTTCTTGAGGATGAGGGTTTCGAGGTCAGGGTCGAGCGAGGCGTTGAGTGCCGGATGCTCCAACAGTGCCTGGACGGCGGCCTTCAGGAGAAAAGGGAGGAGGGTGAGCTTGATGCCGAAACGGCGACCCTCGCTCTCATTGAGGCGGATCCTCAGCTGCTCGACTTCCGTGATGTCGGCCTGGTCGTGCTGGGTCACGTGGGGGATCGTGTTCCAGCTGGCCCAAAGCCTGGGGCCGGCGATTTTCTGGATCCGGGTCAAGGGCTTTTTTTCGACCGGTCCGAAGCGGGAATAGTCGAGGACGGGAACCTCGCGGCCGGCCGCACCCCGGCCGGTCTGGATCTGGTTCCGGACAAAGCGCTTGACGTCTTCCGGCCGGATCCGCCCGCGAACACCGCTTCCGGAGACCGCATCCAGGCTCACGCCGAGTTCGCGGGCCAGTTTGCGGACGAGCGGTCCGGCATAGGGATGGAGGCGGTTCTCTGCGGCCGGAGCTGGGGGTCCGTTCGGAGCATGGGGCGCGGACTCGTGCGCAGGCGGTCGTTCCGGCTCTGTGGACGGTGCGGATGGCATCCCGGGAGCGGGGGCGTTTTCCGGGGCCGGAGCGGTGGCCGTCTCGAGGGCGAGGATGGGAGAGCCTTGGGAGACCTTGTCTCCCGTCTTGACCCGGAGTTCCCGGACGAGCCCGCCCTGGGGGGCGGGGACGTCCATGGTGGCCTTGTCGGTCTCGAGGGTGATGAGGGAGGCGCCAGCCGCGATCCGGTCCCCGGGCTTCACGAGCACTTCGATCACATCGACGTCGTGGAAGTCACCGAGATCCGGCACGGCCACGGTTTCCAACCGGGGACCATCCACTGGAAGCGGAGCGAGGGGCCGGGGAGGGGCTTTCTGTTCCGGGATGGTCTCTTTCCGTGGAGCCTGGGGGACGGGTTGCGGGCTCGGGGCCGACTTCTCGCCCGTGTTTTCCAGGGTGAGGATGGGAGAGCCTTGGGAGACCTTGTCTCCCGTCTTGACCCGGAGTTCCCGGACGACCCCGCCCTGGGGGGCGGGGACGTCCATGGTGGCCTTGTCGGTCTCGAGGGTGATGAGGGAGGCGCCAGCCGCGATCCGGTCCCCGGGCTTCACGAGCACTTCGATCACATCGACGTCGTGGAAGTCACCGAGATCGGGGACCGTGATCGTTTCGGGCGTTTGCGATACTGTCATGTCAGGACAGCCAGGGCTCGATCCGTTCGGGATCCAGGTCGAAGCGTTTCAGGGCACCCTTCACGACCCGCGCCTCGATCTTTCCTTCCTGGACCAGGGCGTGGAGTGCGGCTACCGCAATCGAGGCGGCATCAACCTCGAAAAAGCCACGCAGACGCGCACGCGTGTCGCTGCGCCCGAACCCGTCGGTTCCGAGTGATACGAAACGCCTTGTGACGAACGGACGGATCTGGTCGGCGTACAAGCGGACGTAATCGCTCGCGGCGATCACGGGCCCGGCCTGGTCGGCGAGTACCGTCTCCAGGTAGCTCGTGCGGGGCGGGTGGTCCGGATGCAGGCGGTTCCAGCGCTCGACCGCCAGTCCCTCGCGCCGCAGTTCGGTGAAACTGGGAGCACTCCATACCCCGGATGAGACGCCAAACTCCTCGGCCAAAAGCTGGGAGGCCCGTTCTGCCTCGCGGAGGATGGTTCCCGAGCCCATGAGCTGGACGGTGGGGACGGAAGGGCGGGTCTTCCCCTTCCCGCTTCGGGTGGCCGCATCGACCATGCGAAGACGGTAAAGCCCCTTCAGGATTCCTTCTTCCACTCCTTTGGGCAGCGGCGGGTGGGGGTAGTTCTCGTTCATGGCCGTGAGGTAGTAAAACACGTTCTCGTCCTTCTCGAACATGCGTTTCAGGCCATCGTGCAGGATGACGGCGAGTTCGTAGGCATAGGTCGGGTCATAGACCCGGCAGTTCGGGATGTTCGAGGCCAGAATTGTGCTGTGCCCATCGCAGTGCTGGAGTCCTTCCCCTTCGAGCGTGGTCCGGCCGGCCGTACCGCCGATCAGGAATCCGCGGGCCCGGACATCGCCGGCGGCCCAGGCGAGATCGCCCATGCGCTGGAAGCCGAACATCGAGTAAAACAAAAAGAAGGGGACCATCGTGATCCCGCGGGTCGAATAGGCGGTGGCCGCCGCGATCCAGGAGGACATGGAACCGGCCTCGGTGATGCCCTCCTCGAGGATCTGGCCTGTGCGGTCCTCCCGATAGAACATGAGCTGTCCCGCATCTGGGGGGACATAACGCTGTCCCTCATTCGAGTAGATGGCCAGCTGGCGAAACAGGCCCTCCATGCCGAAGGTCCGGGCCTCATCCGGTACGATGGGCACGATCCGCGGACCGATCCCGGGGTCCCGGGTGAGTGCGGTGAGCATCCGGACCACGGCCATGGTGGTGGAATATTCCCGCTCCGAGGAACCTTCGAGCTGGGTCTTGAAAATCTCGATGGGGGGAAGGGTCAGCCGGTCCCCAACGATCCGGCGGCTCGGCAGGTATCCGCCGAGCGCCTTCCGGCGCTCGTGAAGGTAGCGGAACTCGGGAGAGCCCTCGGGAAAGGTGAGAAAAGGCAGGGCGTCGATCTGCTCGTCGGTGACCGGCAGGTTGAAACGGTCCCGGAAAGCGCGCAACTCGTCCAGGTCCATCTTTTTTTGCTGGTGGCTCGTGTTCTGCCCTTCACCCGCCCGCCCCATTCCGTAGCCCTTGACCGACTTGGCCAAAATCAGTGTGGGCTGTCCGACATGCTGGACGGCACGTTCGTAGGCGGCATGGATCTTGACGGCATCATTGCCGCCGCGGTTGAGCTGCCAGATGGCCTCGTCGCTCAGGTTGGCGACCAAAGCCCGGAGTTCCGGATACTTGCCGAAAAAATGCTCGCGCACATAGGCGCCATCCTTCGACTTGAAGGTCTGGTAATCGCCGTCGACGCACTCCTCCATCCGTCGGCGCAGGAGTCCCCCGGGGTCGTGGCTGAGGAGCGGATCCCAGCGAGAACCCCAGATCACCTTGATCACATTCCAGCCCGCCCCCCGGAAGATGGACTCGAGTTCCTGGATGATCTTGCCGTTCCCGCGGACCGGTCCATCCAGTCGCTGCAGGTTGCAGTTGACCACGAAAATCAGGTTGTCGAGTTTTTCGCGGGCGGCGAGACTGATGCCGGCGAGCGATTCGGGTTCGTCCATCTCGCCGTCTCCCAGCATGCACCAGACCTTCTGCGGAGAGGCCGGGACCAGGCCACGGTGCTCGAGGTAACGCAGGAAGCGGGCTTGGTAGACCGCCTGGATGGGGCCGAGTCCCATGGAGACAGTCGGGAACTGCCAGAAGTCGCGGAAGAGCCACGGATGAGGATAGGAGGGCAGGCCGGACTGGTTGACCTCGCTCCGGAAATTCTCGAGCCGGGCTTCGTCAATGCGGCCCTCGAGAAAGGCCCGTGCGTAGATCCCGGGCGAGGAGTGTCCCTGGATGTAGAGGAAATCCGGTCCATCTTGCGCTTCCGGTCCATGCCAGAAGTGGTTGAAGCCGACCTCATAGAGAAGAAGCGAGGAGGCATACGAGGCAATATGGCCGCCGATCCCGCTGTGCGTCCGGTTGGCCCGTACCACCATGGCCATCGCGTTCCACCGGAGGTAGGCCTCGATGCGCTTCTCGAGGGCCCGGTCACCGGGATACGGCGGTTCCTGACGGGGAGGGATGGTATTGAGGTAGGGCGTGTTGGTGGAAATTGGTGCGGTAAGGCCGGACCGGCGGGCTTCGTCGATCAGGGCATCGAGCAGGGAGTGGGCCGAGTCGAGGCCCGAATGGGTGATCAGCCCGCGGAGAGACTCGATCCATTCGGAGCGTTCTTCCGGATCCAGTGGGGCGCGTGTGGAATCGGGTGAATCAGCCATGGCGGGAGTTCCTGCAAGGGATGCAGTAGAGGGTGACCAGATGTCGGATCCAGCCGGCACGCGGCTCCCCGATCCTGTCCACCTCTTTGAGGACGGACGCCGCGCTCGTTTGCTGCGATCCCTGATGTACCGACGCGGGATATAATCGCCGATGCCCGGGATTGAGTCAAGCCGAGAACGCATGCCCGGTTGGAATGCCGACGCCCATGAACCTCGAAATTCGCGAGCCCGATGACATGCATGTGCACCTGCGGGACGGGGCCGTTCTGGCCCTGGTGCTCGGGCATACGGCTGCGCGTTTCCGGCGCGCCGTCGTCATGCCCAACCTGGATCCTCCACTCGTGACGGTGTCCCAGGTGCTCACCTACCGCGAACGGATCCGGTCCCTTGCGACCGGACGGCTGGACTTCGAGCCTTGGATGACACTGTACCTGCATGCCCAAACGACAGTGACCGAGATCGAGGCTGCCGCCCGTGAACCGTCCCTGATCGGAGCCAAGCTTTATCCCCAGGGCGTGACGACCCAGTCGGGATCCGGGATCCACGATCCACTCACGCTCCTTCCCGTCTATGAAGCGATGGCCGAACGGGATTTCCCGCTGCTGGTTCACGGTGAGGATCCGGATCCGGCCACTGATCCCTTTGATCGGGAGGCACGCTTCATTGATCGCACGCTCGCCCCCTTGTGCCGGAGACTTCCCCGATTGCGGATTGTTTTCGAGCACATCACGACGGCAGGTGCGGCGGATTTCGTCCGTTCGGAATCCTCCCGGATGGCGGCCACGATCACGGCCCACCATCTCCTCTATGACCGGCGGGCCCTGTTCCATGGTGGCTTGCACCCCCATCTCTTCTGCTGGCCGCTCCCCAAGACCACGGGCGACCGGGAAGCCCTTGTGCGGGCCGCGACCGGGGGGGAGCCTTGTTTTTTCCTTGGTACCGACAGTGCCCCCCATCCCCAAAACCGCAAGGAATCGGATTGCTGCCCGGCTGGGGTCTATTCCGCGCATGCCGCGCTCGAACTCTATGCCGAGATCTTTGAGGAAGCGGGCTGTCTCGGGCGGCTCGAGGCATTTGCCAGCGAGAACGGAGCCCGTTTCTATCACCGACCGCTCAACCCGGGCCGCCTGGTCCTCAGGAAAGTTCCCTGGCAGGTGCCGGAAAGTTACCCGGTCGCAGCGGACTATACCCTGGTTCCCCTGCGGGCCGGGGAGACCTTGGCATGGTCGGTTGCGGGTCGGGAGGCGGTCCAACCATGAGGGCCATGGCCGAACGTTTCCGCGGATTCCTCCCTGTCGTGGTCGATCTCGAGACCGGCGGTTTTGAATCCCGGACGGATGCACTGCTCCAGATCGGCGCGGTAACCCTCACGACCGAAGCGTCGGGTGATCTCGTGCTGGCGGAGTCCCTATCGCTCGAAGTGCTGCCCTTCGAGGGAGCCCGGATCCAGCCGGAGGCGCTCGCCCTGACCGGCATCGATCCCCATCACCCGCTGCGACCAGCCCTGCCCGAGGGCGAGGCCTTGATCCGCCTGTTTCGACTGGTCCGCCGCGCGCTCGTGGCCGAGGGCTGCACACGGGCCATCCTGACCGGGCACAACGCATTTTTCGACCTCGGTTTCCTGAATGCGGCCGTCGCCCGCAGCGGGGTCAAGCGCAATCCCTTTCATCCCTTCAGTACCTTCGACACCGTGACCCTGGCCGGGATCCTGACAGGCCAGACAGTGCTCGCGAAGGCCGCCCAGTCACTTGGACTCAGCTTCGATGCGTCCCATGCACACCAAGCGCACTACGATGCCCTGCTCACGGCCCGCTTGTTCTGCCTCTTGGTGAATCGCTGCGCCGGAATCGTCTTGGAGACCCCGGCGGGCAGGACGACGGACGAGACTCAGGATGCGGAGTGGACTCCTGCGTCCTGAATCTTGCGGGCCAACTCGCCAGTGCCCAACAGTTCCTCCGTGATGTCGGCGCCACCGATCAACTCCCCGCCGATGAAAACCTGCGGGAAGGTGGGCCAGTCGCTGATCTGGGGCAGACGGGAACGAATGTCGGGTTCCGAGAGGACATCCACCCAAGCGAGATCCCGGGCTCCCGCCTCGCGCAGGGCCTCGACCGCCCGGGCCGAAAACCCGCAACGCGGGAAGTCCGGCTGTCCCTTCATGAAAATCAAGATCGGGCGGGTGGCAATCAGTTGCCGGATGTGGTTGTCGGTTTCATGAGGAGAACGGGTCATGGGGAGACCTCCGAGATGGGCAGTCCGGGTTCAGCGCGACCGGGCAATTGTCTCATGATTTCCTCACGTTCTGCATCCGTCAGGCTGGACCAGCGGGCGATTTCCCCGAGCGAACGCCGGCAACCGATGCACCATCCCCGTCCTGGATCAAGACGGCAGACCCCGATACAGGGAGTGGGGATCCCCGGACTCCCGAAAGCCGGCATGGGCTTCAGCGCGAGAACTGCCGGGCCACGAAATCCCAGTTGACGAGCTGCCAGAAGGATTCGAGATATTTGGGCCGTGCGTTCCGGTAATCGATATAGTAGGCGTGCTCCCACACGTCACAGGTGAGGAGCGGGCGGGATTGTCCTTCGCGGACCGGGGTTTCCGCATTGCCGGTCTGGAGGAGATCGAACTTCCCGTTGGGCAGAAGGACGAGCCAGGTCCAGCCCGAGCCAAAGAGCGTGGCGGCCTTTTCGTTGAACGCCTTGCGGAAATCGTCGATCGACCCGAACTGGCTGGTCAGGGCACGTGCCAGTTCCCCTTTCGGTTCCGTTTTTTTCTCCGGACCGAGCCCCTCGAAGTAGAAGGTATGGTTCCACACCTGGGCCGCATTGTTGAAAATCGGCCCCTTGGCCTTGGCGATGATCGTCTCAAGCGGGGAGTCCGCAAACTCGGTCCCCGGAATCAGTTTGTTCAGGTTATCGACGTAGGTGCGATGGTGTTTGCCATGGTGGTATTCAAGGGTTTCCCGCGAAATACGCGGTTCCAGGGCATTTGCGGGATACGGAAGAGGCGGCAATTCATGAGTCATGGGACCCTCCGGGGCAGGGGACGGGCGGATCGTTCTAGTCTAGCGGCCACAACCCGCTCCGGCAACCGTGGACAGATCGGCGGTTGGGTCCGTGCTTGGGCAGTCCGCCTGGCGCTTGCGTAAAATCGGCGCATGCGAGCCGCCCCTCCCTCCGTCTTTGACGTGCCGTTCCCGGCCCCGCCCGTGCCCACGGATCTCGAGGCCACGGTGCGGGCTGCGCTCGCGGAAGATCTTGGTTCCGGGGATCTGACCACGGAAACCCTGGTCCCGGCCGGGAAAACGGTGCGGGCCACGCTGTGGCTCCGGGAGGACGCCGTGATCGCGGGGATCCCCTGGTTCGAGGCGGGTTTCCGCCTCCTCGATTCGAGCCTCCGGATCGGGTGGAAGGTCGGGGAGGGTGACCGAGTTCGGGCGGACACGCTTCTGGCCGAAATCGAGGGCCCGGCACGGCCGGTTCTCGGCGCTGAGCGGACTGCCCTCAACTTTCTGCAACTCTTGTCGGGGACGGCAACAGCAACCCGGCGCTATGTGGAGTCCGTGGCGGGAACGTCGTGCCGGATTCTCGATACCCGGAAAACCCTGCCGGGTCTCCGCTCGGCACAGAAATACGCCACACGGATCGGCGGGGCCACCAACCACCGTTTTGGTCTTTACGATGCCATCCTCATCAAGGAGAACCATCTGGCGAGCGTGGGAGGTCTCCCGGCTGCCCTGGAGAAGACCCGGGGGCATGCGGGAGTTCCGGTCATCCTCGAGGTGGAAAGCCTGGTCGAGCTCGAGGAAGCCCTTGCCCTCGGGGCCGCCTGGATTCTCCTCGACAACTTTCCGCTGGATGACATCCGTGAGGCCGTCCGTCTCACGGCAGGGCGGGCCCGGCTCGAGGCCTCGGGCGGAATGGATCTTGACACCGTCCGTGCCGTGGCCGCCTGTGGAGTCGATTTCATCTCGGTCGGTGCCTTGACCAAGCACGTGCGGGCTGTCGACCTGTCGCTCCGGATCCTCGGCGACTAGCCTCGCGTGGGTCTGGCGGAGTCTTATCCTGGAAGCGGCAGAGATCGCGGATCCGGCACTCCGGACAGCGGGGTTTGCGCGCTTGGCAGACATAGCGGCCGTGCAGGACGAGCCAGTGATGGGCCCTTGACCGGTAGCGGTCGGGCACACACTCGTCCAGGCGGGTCTCGACCGCACGGGGGGTTGTGCCGGGTGCGAGGCCGGTCCGGTTGGCCACGCGGAACACATGGGTGTCGACTGCGATCGTTCCTGCAGCTGTGAGGGTGTTCAGGATGACATTGGCGCTTTTTCGGCCGATGCCGGGCAGCTGCATCAGTGCGGCACGGCTTTGCGGAACCGCGCCGCCGAACCGTTCCAGCAAGAGTCTCGAGGTGGCCATGAGATGGCGGGTTTTCGTCCGGAAGAGCCCGAGACCGCGCAGGTGGCCGGCCAGGGCCTCAGGACCGAGCGCGAGCAGGGCTTCGGGATCCTGTGCCACCGGGAACAGGGTGGCGGTGGCCCGGTTCACGGCCTGGTCGGTCGTCTGTGCCGACAAGAGGACCGCGACCAGAAGCTCGAAGGGGGAAGCATAGTGGAGTTCGGTGGTGGGCGCAGGATTCTCCCGGGCGAGGCGCCGGAACAGGGTGCCCACCTCGCGGGCTGACCAGCGGCCGGCTCTCTCGGACCGGGGCCGGACTTTCATGACTTGGGGTTCCGGGGAGCCTCCCGGTGCCGGGTCAGGCGACGGGCCCGTCTTTCCTCGACCATCAGGTGGATCTCCGCCAGCAGGGCCTCACGGGAATCGGGTTCCCCCTCGGCTCCGGGTTTATGTTCCGCACCGAACCGGTCCTGGTGGCGTCCGTGCCGGTATTTGAGCCAGACCGCCTGGTGGTGGCCCGGATCCGCGCACGGATCCGGCACGGGCCCGTCGGGTGATCGAGAGCGCAAAGTGCCCGGGTAGTCCACGAGGTGGATGCAGTCGGTCGGGCAGGAAGCGAGGCAGATTCCGCAGCCCGTGCACTCGCTGAAGAGGATCTCGTGAAGCAGGTGTCGTGCCCCGGCAATGGCATCGACGGGGCAGGCCGGGAGACAGCGGGCACAGCCGATGCAGTGACCGGGATCGATGCGGGCCCGTTTCGGCGGGTCGGGAACGGGCGGGGTGAATCCCGTGGGGTCGATGTCGAGGAGCCTGGCCAGGGCCAAAAAGGTGGCCGTGCCTCCCGGGCGGCAACGATCGATCGCGGCCTCGCCCCGAACGAGCGCTTCCGCGTAGGGACGGCAACCGGGATAACCGCACTGGCGGCATTGCCACTGGGGCAGGACTTCGTCGAGAGACCCCGGATCCATGGTTTCCTTCAGCGAACGACCATCCCGGGGGTGGCACCGCTGTCCGGACTCAGGAGAAAGGGACCGGTAGCTCCATCGCTGGCCGCGAGAACCATGGCTTCGGAGACGCCGAAACGCATCTTTCGGGGTGCCAGGTTGGCGACCACGACCGTAAGCCGGCCCACCAGCGTTTCCGGTGCATAGGTCTTCTGGATGCCGGCGAAAACCGTTCTTTCCTCGTCGCCGAGCGAGACCCGCAGACGCAGGAGCTTGTCCGAACCTTCAACCCTTTCGGCTGCCAGGATTCGGGCAACCCGCAGATTCACCTGGTTGAACTGGTGGATGTCGATTGGGGGTATGGGATCAGGAGTCTGGTTCATGGGGGAATCCGGAGTGGAAGTGGAGTCAAGGTTCGGAAGAAGGGATCGGGGCGATGCCGGGGGCGGAGATTCGCTCAAGCGGGTGAGCAGCGGGAAGTAAGGCGGGAGAGCCCGGCCGAGGAGCGGTCGGTCCAGGTCTTCCCAGCATGCAAGGGAGGTCCCGAGCCAGGCCTCGATGCGTCCGGTGAGCTCCGGCAGGACCGGCTTCAGGCAACCCGCAAGCAGCCGGAAGAGGTTGAGGGTCTCGGTGGCGGTGTCCCGGGCCCGTTCCGGGCTTTCCCGCCGCGTGGTCCAGGGGGCACACGCGGTGAAATACTGGTTGGCCTGGTCGGCAAGATCCATGATGGTGCGGAGTGCACGGCTGAAGTCGCGCCCCTCGTAGGCGGCACGGATTGTCTCCGCCGATTTCCGGAACTGGTCATAGAGGTCGGGATCCGGGAGAGAGGAGGAGAGCTGCGACCCGGTACCCGTGTCCAGAAAGGGAGACGATCGGGCTGCCAGGTTGATGAACTTGCCCACGAGGTCGGCATTGAAGCGTTGCCGGAGGTCCGCCAGGTCAAGATCGAGGTCCTCGATCCCCGCTCCGAGCTTGGTCGCGAAGTAGTAGCGCAGCGCTTCGGGAGGGTGGGTCTCCGCGAAATCGCGAGCGGTGAGAAAGGTTCCGCGGGACTTCGACATTTTCTGACCGTTCACGGTGAGAAAACCGTGGACGAAAAGGCCGTTGGGCAGCCGGAAGCCGGCCGCGGAGAGAAGGGCCGGCCAGAACAGTCCGTGAAAGTAGATGATGTCTTTGCCAAGAAAATGGTACAGCTCGATCGGGGATCCCTCTTCCAGGGACTCCCCGAAATCCGTTCCGGGATGCGTCTCGGTCCAGGCGCGGAAGCTCGCCAGGTATCCGATCGGGGCATCCAGCCAGACATAGAAGAACTGCCGGGTCCGGTCCGGGATCGGGAAACCGAAATACGGCTCGTCCCGGGTGATGTCCCAGTCCCGAAGGTCCCCGCCCAGCCATTCGTCCAGCTTTTTTGCGACCCCCCGGTCGAGGTTGACTTGTTCGTGGACAAAACACTGGAGCCGTTCACGGAAACCCTCGAGCCGGACGAATACATGCTCGGTCTCGCGCAGTTCCGGTATCTTGCCGGACAGGATCGATCGGGGCGAAACCAGTTCACTCGGCGAGTAGCTCGCTCCACACACCTCGCAATTGTCCCCGTACTGGTCCGTGGCACCGCAACGCGGGCAGGTTCCCCGGATGTAGCGGTCCGGAAGGAACAGTCCCGCTTCCGGGTCATACATCTGGTGGATGCGCCGGGTGAGCAGGTGATGCCCTTCTTTCAGGGCTTCATAAAATCTGAGGACCAATGCCTGGTTTTCCGGTGAGTGGGTCGAGTGATAGTGGTCAAAAGAGATGCCAAAGCGGTTGAAGTCCGCGAGATGCTCGGCCCGTACGGAGGCAATCAGCTGTTCCGGTGGGATCCGGTCCTGGGCGGCCTTGAGCATGATCGGGGTCCCATGGGCATCATCGGCACAGACGAACACGACGGAGCGTCCGGCCAGGCGCAGGTAGCGGACCCAGATGTCGGCTTGGATTGTCTCCAGCAAGTGCCCGAGGTGGAGCGGGCCGTTGGCATAGGGGAGAGCGGTGGTGACAAGAAATCGGGATGGGGCGGGCACAAACGGATCCAGA
>JAKATI010000074.1 GCA_021828045.1 Pseudomonadota bacterium
CCTGTGCCTGATTCTGGGGGGAGCTGTGGGCAATGCACTGGATCGCCTGCGTTACGGTTACGTGATTGACTTCATCCAGGTTCATTACGGAGTTTGGTACTATCCCGCCTTCAACGTGGCAGATTCAGCCATTACGGTCGGGGCCATCCTGCTGTTCTGGCACTTCCTGAGACCGGGAACCCGGAAGCACCGTCCGGCAAATTGAGGGCGGATGTCCGCCCTGACAGTGCCTCCCGGAGGGTGGATCCAAACCGGCATTCGGAGACTTCTCGTATGACCCCAGACCCTCTCTCAACCGCTCCCCACGGATTTGATTCCGAGGAAAAAGGCAAAGGCAGCCCCTTGCCTCCCTTCCACCTGGCCTTTCCGGTCCACGATCTCGGGGCGGCCCGACAGTTTTACGTGGATTTGCTCGGTTGCCCGATCGGACGGGAATCCACGCGCTGGATCGACTTCAACTTCTTCGGTCACCAGATCGTCGCTCATCTCGCGGTCTCATCGGATCCGAGCACGACCAGTCCGGTGGATGGGGAAAATGTGCCAGTGCGCCATTTCGGCGTAATCCTTTCCTGGGAAGAGTGGGAAGAGCTGGCCCAGAAGCTGGAGGCCACCCACTGCCACTTTCTCATCAAACCCTGTGTCCGCTTCCGGGGGAAAGTGGGGGAGCAGGCCACCTTGTTTGTGACAGACCCGAGCGGCAATGCACTGGAGTTCAAGGCATTCCGGAACCCGGATGAACTATTTGCACGAGATCCCGACGGACTACCCTAGCAATCGGCTGCAAATCGCTTGTTCTCGAGAACGACAGGATTCCGGCATCGGGGCCGGAGTTCCGTCCCCCGGAGAGAGTGATGGGGATCGATCCGGTGGCCGGATCGGGGCCGACCGCCTGCTTGCGGGTGACAGGCCGATCCTTTTCCAGGGACAGCTTTGGGATCGTCGGCGTCTTCGATCCCGTGGGCGACATTCCATGCGTACTGCCGACTCGCGGTCTGGAGGCTGCGGTGGATGGAACTTCCGTGGACGACCCCCGACCCACAGTAGGAAGGAGCATCACCTCCCAAAAGCACCCTTAGTGGGAATGCCGCCCAAAGAATACGAAAACCAGGATGATCATCAACTGTGCCAGTGGGTACAGGCTGGCCCGATCAAAGAGTTTCGCGGCCATGCGGCTGTCATGCGATCGATAGAGCTGAAGGGCCGGCAACAACAGCAGGCACAAACCGGCTGCCACAGTCGCAGCCAGATACGGCAGGCCAAGCACCAGTGGCGACATGAGCGGCAGAAACAGGCCCAGGATCACGGTTAGCGACAGGGCGACTACAATCAGGGTTCCGGCAACTTGCGGGCCGAAGGCAAGCGGAATGGTTTTTGCACCAATGCGTTTGTCTTCCTCAATATCGTTCCAGTCCGCCGGAATGTTCTGGCCACCGATTTCCCAGCAAATAAGCCATGCCAACAGCAAGAACAGCAGCCTGACGGAGGGCTCCGGCGCGACGACGAAAACTGCGGCGATCGGGCCGGCGGACTTGACCAAACCGCTGACCAGGATACGCCAGTAGGTCACCTGGAGCAGCTTGCAGTAAACCAGCTCGAGCACGCCCGCGGCGATTGCGATCAGTACGATCAGCGGGTTGAGCAGGTAGGCACCGATCAAGGCCAGCACAAACCAGGACACGAACCATGCCATTGCGCTGCGTACGCTGAGCAGGTTTCGGGCGAGCGGATAACGCAGGTCGGATGCTTCCACCGAATAGCCTCGGTTGGGAGCGGCTGCTGCAAATTTTTCCCGGTCGACTTTGACTCCAACCAGATCATTCAACGCATAGATCGCCGTATATCCGGCAAATGCGGTGAGCAGGGACAAAAGCAGAACCGGCCAAGGGGGAAACCGTCCCAGCCAGAGCAATGCAACAAAACCGGGCATCGCCACGTCCAAGATGCCGTGCCGGGATCGGGACAGGGCAAGAAATCTTCGCATCTGACGGTCAGCGGGTCTTGATGAAGCAAGCGATGTAGTTCACATCCTCCCTGCCAAAAGCCAGCCTGAATTTTTTTGTCAGGGGGTTGTACATGAAGCTCGCAATGCGGTCCGGTTCCAGCCCACTGGCGTGCGCCCATCCACGCATCTCTTGTGGACGGATCAGTCGTTTGTAGTGGTGTGTCCCACGGGGCAAGAGACGCAATACATACTCGCCTGCGAGAATGGCAAACAAAAAGGCCTTGGGTGTCCGGTTGATTGTCGAAAAATATGCCCGTCCCCCGGGTTTGAGGGCACGGGCACAGGCGGCGATCACCCGGGAAGGTTCCGGCACGTGTTCCAACATTTCCAGACAGGTCACGGCATCAAAGCTTCCGGCCTGTTCCTCGGCAACCTGCTCCGCGCTTCCGCACCGGTAATTGATTTCCAGACCGGACGCATCAGCGTGACGGCATGCGGCCGCCAAGGTGCCCTGCGACAAATCGATCCCCGTCACTTGCGCACCTGCCTTGGCGAGCGCTTCGGCCAGAATGCCTCCACCACAGCCAACATCAAGGATTTTCGGCCGGGGAACCTCGATCCCATCCAAGACAAAGAGCACGCGCAGTGGATTGAGCGCATGCAGATTGCGCATCTTTCCGTCGGGATTCCACCAAGTTTGCGAAACCCGCTCGAACTTGGCAATTTCCTGTTCATCAACGTTGGGTGGCTGCTGCATATGGGACCCTCCCCCATTCCTTGAGTGTTCGTACAGAAGTCTCGATTTCCAGCCTTTCGATGTCATTCAGGAACACACAATGGCCAATCGCATCCGGCATCGGAACCCGCTGCAGGCCGTTGCGGTGTTCGATTCGCTCCAGCAGGGACTGCCACAAAAGATTGCTATCGAGGCTATCCGTGGAGAGCACCATGCCGAGCCGGTCGATCAGGCTGAAAACCCTCGCAGTCTCCTGCTCCGACAGCAGCTTCCGATTCCTGGCAATCAGGATCGAGACCGCAATATCCAGCAAGACCGCCTCGCCATGCAGCAGATGCGGAGTGTGGCGGGATTCAAGGGCGTGACTGAAGGTGTGGCCGAAATCCACCTTACGGGAGAGATTGTCCTCAAATAGGTTCGATTGCAGCTCTTCGAGCATCCCGGAGATGGCGCAATCAAGAATTTCACCTCCGGAAGGGTTCTGGAAATGGGCGGCAACACTTTCCGTTCCAGCAGATTCGAGTGCACAAAACAGCTCGGCATCCTTGATGATCGCCAGCTTGATGATTTCACAGACTCCGTTTAGGAGGTGGCGTCGCGACAGGGTTTTCAGGAAAGCCCTGTCGAGAAGCACCCGACGCGGTGGTTCGAAGCTCCCCAGGCGGTTTTTATGGCCATTGAAATTGATCGCGCTCTTGATGCCTACCGAAGCGTCAACATAGCCCATCAAGGTCGTGGGAACCTTGATGTGGGGCACACCACGCCGGTAATTGCTGGCCGCAAAGCCGACCACGTCCGTCAACACGCCACCACCGATCACAATGATCGGCTCATCCCTGCGATGGATCGGAAAAACATCCAGCTCGTGCAGGATCTCGAGATACATCCCCAGCGTCTTATTTTCCTCTCCGCCCGGGAAGATGGCGATTTTGGCATTGACACCGTGATGGGCAAAGTAAGCCTGAATCTCCGTGGCATGATCACGGGCGACATTGGCGTCGACGACCACAAAGCGGCGCCCGTTGTCGACTCGTCCCAGCGAGAGCAGTGCGGGGTTTTGGGGATGGAACAGGTGCGGTGCATTGACAACGTCATATTCAACTGAGCGCTGACAACGAACACGCCAGCGGACGACGTTGTCGGTCATCGCACTTGCAACCAGGTGGGTCTCGCCTTCAGCATCTCGCGGCCGATTTTCTGGGCAAGTTCCAGGCTATGGTTCCGGAAGTTGCCGCACTGCCCGATGCTCGCGTATGGCACAGCAGTGGCGGCCTGCATCTCCGTCAGGATCCGCTCCAGCACTTCGCAGATTTTGTGGGCTCGGCCTTCATTCAGCAAGACCAGGTAAAAACCGGTCTGACATCCCATGAGTCCGATGGAGACAAAGTTCGCCGGCAGGTAGCACTGGAACCCCTCCAGCAGAAAATGCTCAACAGAATGCAGTTCCGTCGTGGACAGGTCTGCATGGGCATTGGGAGGCCGGATACGCAAATCTACGCAATAAATCGCATCTCCGTTGTTCCCGGACCTCGCAGAGCGCAGTTTGACACTGGGCGCCTTCAGCAGCCGATGATCCATCTCACCGACCGTTGCGGGATCCCAACCCAGTTCTTTGACGTCAATCATGATGATTCCCGGCATCGGTGATTGTCACAAACCCTGTGGCCGGCGGTTTGCACTGGTAAATTGGGACAGATGTCGGTAACTTTCCGTCAAGGCCTTCTGCCAAAACTCAACATGGTGATACAGCTCGACCGAACCGTAGCCGGTAAATCCGTTTCCGGTCAGTGCCCTGAAGCTGGCGTCAAAATCGAGTGTTCCCACGCCGGGAATCTCGTGGAAATGCACTACGCCGGTAAGGGTATTGGCCACCCTCTTGTTGACCAGCGGCGGATTTTTGGCGCCACGCAGATAGGCGAGGATGGGCTTGGCACGCTCCAGCACCTCGAAACCGAGACCGGGAACTGAGATCAGGTAGGTAAAAATCTCGTCGTCGAGTGGTGAGGTGCCAGCGTAGAGGCTTGGATAATGGACGAACACAGGGGGCTTTTGCACGCGCGCCCGGGCCAGCAGCTCCTCGATGCGCCGCTGCCGGCTGCGGTCTGGCTTGTCGTCGCAGAAATAGAGCGGGTGACTGCGATCCACGAGGAGGTAGTCGGCGGTGCTGGGGATATAGACCAGCACGCTGGCAAAATCCAGGTCAAAGGTGAGGTGATCACTGTCCGGAACAAGCTTTAAGTTGTAACCCTCCTGCGTATCCGAAATGTGCAAGTAGCCGGTAACGGGAGCGGCCTTGGCCAGAGCGTCAATATAGTTTTTCTCGGAGCAATACGCGTGACAGAGATCCACATGTAGCCGGAAGCGCGGCGAATCGATTTCCGAGATCAGCGACAAGCCTTGTTCTAGGGTCTCGGTGAACATCCCGGGCTCGGGCTCAATCAGCAGGGAAATGTCATCATCCTCCCGGATCTCGCGAAGACACTCCTGGATGCTGTCTAGCAGCAGGTCGTGTGGATTGACCGACGGATTCCTCACGTGTTCTTCGCGAATGAAACCACTCCCGAAGGTGACGAATGGAGCACCCAATTGGCGCGCAACACGGATGCCGCGTTTGACCAAATCGATACGGCGCTTGCGCCCGGCCAAGCTGAATGCCATCAAGGAGGGCTCATGGGGACGGGAAGATGTAAAAAAATGCGAGGCTGTTGCCACGCAAGCCGGTTTGATGCCGGTGACGTCCAGCCGCTTCTTCACGGTCGCTAGAGCGTCGTCGTCGAGATTGAATGGATTGAACTGGCGGTGATGGAAGGCAATCTCAATTCCAGCGTACCCCGCCCTATGTACTGCATCGATCGCGTCCAGGAAATCCAGGTTCGTTAGGCCAAACGTGCTGTAGCTGAGTTGAATCGTGCCCACCGATCTTCACCTGTGCAAAAGGCAGGGAGAAATGGATCGGTGCTTCTGATGTGTATCCTTGATCAGGAACCCCGACCGGGTTGACTTAAACCGGACGCATATGCGGCCTGCCAGTAACCAACCCATACATGTTTCTTGTCAAGACAGCGCATGTGTACACTGATTCAGCTTCCCAGGACATTGCCCTAACTACCACCCGACTGAATGTAACCGGCGGATCCCGAACTCAACCAAGCAATTCTATGCACCGACAATCACTGTGAAATTGATCTGAATCAAGCGTATGGACCCTACCTCCTGGCCAGGACTCTGGTTTAGTTAAGGACTTGGGCCCCTCCAGCAACGGCAAAGGAACGGGGAAACCCTGAGCAAGACATGACGCACTCATTCGCCCCGGCGAGGTTGCAGCCACCGTACTCGATCAATGGGCCATTGCCCAGGTAGTTTACTTCCGCCTCCAGCACGGTCGGATAGTGCACCTGCAAATATTCGACGTCATCATGGAGTTCAAGTTGGACCGTATCGGTACCAGAATCGGCCACCAGCATTCCCGGAAGTGCGGTCAACAACACCCTGGCATGATCCGGCACGAAGAACTTGGAATCCTCGCTGAAATTCTCGAGTCGAATGCGTGAGACGCTCCCGGTGAACGGATCCATGAAGCTGTCCAGGCTGCAGTAATCGTGCCTGAGGTCCACGTCTTCCCAGAGGCGTGCGATGGCTCCGAACACCGCGGAAAGCGAGGCGCCTCTGTTGAGGACCCTCGACAGTCAGACGGGCATCCTGAACAGGATCTGCATACCCAGATGGGCGAGCAAGCTGCAGAGCCCGTGCCGATGGATTCTGGGCTGCTCCTGGCCAGCCAATGTGCGTGCCGACCATGCACCCGTAGCCAAGAACCGCTTGCATTTTGTGCAAATCAGTGCCGGGGAATCCGGGGGTACGGTTTTTGCCTGTGGCTTCGCAGAGCAGATCCGGAAGTGGATCCGCTCTGGAGGGACAACTCCCGTCCAGGATTCTCTTGTGGCTCCCCAATTGGGGGGCAACTCTGATCGAAAAAACATGAGAC
>JAKATI010000075.1:0-6054 GCA_021828045.1 Pseudomonadota bacterium
AGTGCCAGAACAGCAGGATGGCCCCGACCGTAATGGCCGAATCTGCCACGTTGAAGGCGGGATAGTACCAAACTCCGTAATGAACCTGGATGAAGTCAATCACGTAACCGTAACGCAGGCGATCCAGTGCATTGCCCACAGCTCCCCCCAGAATCAGGCACAGGGCAATTGACAGCCGCCGCTGAGTCTTGGGGAGCCTCAGGATCCAGAACAGGATAACGGTCGAAACCATGCTGGCCAGACCCAAAAAGAAGAGATTGGGCCATTCCGAGTGGCCATTCAAGAAACTGAAGGCCGCACCCCGGTTCTCGACGTCGGTCAGGTTGAGAAAGGCATTGATCCGGATCTTTCCATCCAACGGGATGATTTTCCGGATCCGGGTCTTGCTCCACTGGTCGAGGGTGACAACAAAAGTACTCAGGGCAAGAGAGGGCCAGGCCCGCTTCAGTTTCTTCCAGCGTCTCGAGGATCTAGATGAACTCACGGCTTTCCGGCGATCCGAAAAGGTTCCCATGGCAGCGCAGGCAGAGCCCGGGGTGATCCTCGAAGCGGCCCACATCTTCCCGCCAGTGCCAACAACGTTCGCAGCGTCTGCCCGGAGCCTTGTGCAGCGTGATGGCCGCATCCGCTACCCCGTCGACCGTCGAGGCATCACTTGGGGCAGGTGTGGGCAGTAAGCTCACCTGGGAGGTCAGAAAAAAGAAATGCAGCTCGGCCCGCATCGGAAACAGGGCCTGGAGGAGCGGTGGGGGCAGGTAGAGGCGGACCGCGGCCTCGAGGCTTTTCCCCATATGGCCGGCACGGCGTTCCTCCTCGATCCGTTGGTTGATGGCGTTCCGGATCTCAAGCAGGGTGTCCCACGGATAAGGCGATTGCACCCGGTCGGGAGTGGGCAGCTCGGGAAAGGTGGATAGCATCACTGATTCCGCATGGGTTCCCGGCAACTCCTTCCAGACTTCCTCGGCGGTGAACGGGATGAGGGGGGCCAGCCAGTGAACCAGGCTCAGGGCGGTGGCCTGGAGCGCGTTTTGGGCCGAGCGCCGGGGATGGGAGTCTGCGGGAGTGGTATAGAGACGGTCCTTGACAATGTCGAGGTAGAGGCTCCCCAGGTCGACGGCGCAGAAGTTCAGAAGCTTCTGGTGGATGACATGAAAGGCATAGTGCCGATAGGCCTCTCGGACTTCGTCATCAAGAGCACGCAGTCGAGCGAGGAGCCAGCGATCGATGGCCAGCCAACGCTCGGGTGGCAGGCTTTGATGGGTGGGGTCAAAATCACCCAGGTTGGCCAGGAGAAAACGGAGGGTATTACGGAGTTTCCGGAAGATGCCCGCCATCTGGTCAAGGATCGCATCGGAAACCGCCAGTTCCGAGCGGTAATCATTGCTGGAGACCCAAAGGCGCAACACATCGGCACCGAGTCGGTCGATCACCGTTTGGGGGGAAATCACGTTACCCTGCGATTTCGACATCTTGTGCCCCTGTTCGTCGACGGTGAATCCATGGGTCAGCACCGTACAGTAGGGAGCCTCTTTGCTTAGGGCAACGGAGGTGAGCAGCGAGGACTGAAACCAGCCGCGGTGCTGGTCCGAACCCTCGAGGTAGAGATTGGCGGGCGAGCCCAGTTCGGGGCGCTGGGCGAGGACCGTGCGGTGGGTGAGTCCCGAGTCGAGCCACACATCGACGATATCGCCGAGCCGGTGATAGCCGGGAGGGGGAGGGCGTTCTTCAGGAGCCGACAGTGCCGCCTCGACGCCCATCCGCTCGATGCGTCCGGCCAGCTCCACGAGCCGCTCGGGAGCTTCGGGGTGGAGGGAACCCGAAATGTCATGAACCCAAAGGGCCAGTGGAACGCCCCAGATTCGCTGGCGCGAGATGCACCAGTCCGGCCGGTTGCGGATCATCTGGGCCATGCGCTCCCGGCCCCAGTCGGGAATCCACTCCACGGCATTCACAGCCTCGAGCGCGCGTTCACGGAGGCCGTTCGTGCCGAGCGGGATGAACCACTGGGGGGTCGCCCGGAAGATGACGGGGGTTTTGTGGCGCCAGCAATGGGGGTAACTGTGATTCCAGGCGCTCGCGTGGAGAAGGGTACCGGTTCTCCGCAGTTCCTTGAGAATGGGTTCATCCGCGTCCCGGATCGACAGGCCGGCAAAACGGTCGACCGAGGCATCATAGCGGCCCTGGTCGTCGACACGATTTTCGAGTGGCAAACCGTATCGTTGCCCAATCTCGTAGTCCTCAAGCCCGTGGGCCGGGGCGGTATGGATGGCTCCGGTTCCCACATCATGTTCCACGTGGGTGCCGAGGACCACGGGAACCAGCCGGTCGTCGATGGGATGGCTCAGGCGGATTCCGGCAAACAGCCGTCCCGGCCTTCGCACAGGGGTTCCGATGAGCTCGAGGCCGTAGCGTGCGCACGCCCGCTCGGCAAGACTGTCAAGAAGGACCAGGACTTCCTCCCCGTTCGGACCCGAGACCCGGAGACAGGCATAATCAGCCTCGGGATCAAGACAGACCGCCTGGTTGAGGGGCAGTGTCCAGGGCGTCGTGGTCCAGATCGGGATCGACCACGGGAGAGACCGGATGGCGGGATTATCGTGCAGGGACTCGGGAACCGGATCCGCAAACCGGAAACGGACGTCGATGGCCTTCGAGGTATGGGTCTCGTATTCCACTTCGGCCTCGGCCAGGGCGGATTCGCATTCCAGGCACCAAAGCACTGGTTTGGTGCCGGACGTGAGCTGTCCGCGCTCGATGAGTTCAGCGATTGCGCGAAGCTCGGTGGCCACTGCCACGGCATCCATGGTCCGGTAGGGATGGGCCCAGTCCCCGAGAACTCCGAGGCGCTCGAAATCCCGGCGTTGCAATGCGATCTGTTCCTCGGCGTACCGCCGGCACTCGGCGCGGAAGCGGGCCGGATCCATGTCCCGTTCGGAAGTGCCCAGTTGACGCTCGACCATGAGTTCGATCGGCAGCCCATGGCAGTCCCATCCCGGGACGAAGGGCGCATCAAAACCGAGCAGCGTTTGCGAACGGATGACGATATCCTTGAGGATCTTGTTGACGGCATGGCCGATGTGGATCACCCCATTGGCATAGGGTGGGCCGTCTGCCAGGATGAAACGGGGCCGTCCGGAGGAGACCGCGCGGATTTTTCCGTACAGGCCGGATGCCTGCCATTCCTGGAGCCAGCCGGGTTCCCGGAGGGGCAGGTCGGCCTTCATGGGAAAGCGCGTTTCCGGAAGGTTCAGCGTTTTTCGGTAGTCTCCCACGATCCTCTCTCTAGGATTGCCTGCGTTGGTTCAGGATCGCCCGCGCCTCTTCGGCGTCGCGATCGATGGCTTTTTGGAGGGCGTCCCAGCTGTCGAATGTTCGCTCCGGTCGCAGGAACGCGATGAAATCGACAGCCAGGCGCCGTCCGTACAGGTCGGCCGAGCAGTCGAAGAGGTGGACCTCGAGCAGCTCGCCCCGGTCGTCGAACCCGGGACGGACCCCGATACTTGCTACACCATTGTACGGGAGAGGACCCGCTCCGTATACCCGGACCGCGTAGACGCCGCCCACCGGACAGCGTCTGCGGCGCACGGCCAGATTCGCGGTGGGATAACCCAAGAGGCGGCCTCGCTCGCGGCCGTGCTGGACTCGCCCGATCATCCGGTAGGGGTGACCTAAAAGTTCCGCAGCTTGGTCGAGATCGCCCACGGCAAGCGCCATCCGGATCCGGGTGCTGCTGATCCGCTCGGCATCCGCGATCGCGAGGTCGGTGGCGATGAGTTCACGGCCGGTGGTCGTGAGGATTTGTTCGAGCCTCCTCAAGTCTCCTTCCCGACGATAACCGAAGCGGAAATTCCGCCCGACGACGATACCCGATGCCCGGAGGCCGCGAAGGAGAATGGACTGGATGAAGTCGTCGGCACGGGTCTCGGCCAGGCGCTGGTCGAAACGGAGACAGACGATCCGGTCGATCCCGGCGGACCGGCTTTCCAGCAGCTTTTCACCAAAGGTGGTCAGGCGCGCGGGAGGTTTTTCGGGAACCAGAAACTCGCGGGGCAAGGGTTCGAAGGTGAGCAGCGTGAGTGGCAGACCCCGGGCATGGGCGTATTCGCGGGCCCTCCCGATCAGCCGGCGGTGGCCCTTGTGGAAGCCATCAAAGGAGCCGATCGTGACCACCGACGGTCCCCGGTCCCGCACCGTCCGGTCGATGCGCAGGCCGCCGATGTTCATGCGGGGGTTCGCGCTCCATCCCGGACCGTGTCCAGCATCCGGAGCAGGGTCCGGGGTCCCAGGCCCAGGATCCAGAGCGTGAGGACGTAGAGGACGAAGCCAAGTCCGATCAGGAGTGCCAGATGACCGATGCGGGCCAAGACCGGCCATGCCAGCCATTGTCCCAGGGACGATTCGAGGAGAAGCAGCGGGAGGGACATCACGGCGAGTGCGATGGCGACCCGGAGGATCAGGGTTCTCCAGCCGCCCTCCAGCTTCCAGTGATGGTCTTGCCGGAGTGATCGGGCGAGCAGACCGGCGTTGAGGAGCGCGGCCAGAGAAGTCGATAAGGCCAGTCCCGCATGGGGCGCGGGCCAGCCGGCGATTGCCCAGGGGATCACGATGGCGGCGTTGAAGAGGAGGTTCGCGATGATGGCCCAGACGGCGATCCGGACCGGGGTCCTGGTGTTTTTCTGCGCATAGAAGCCGGGAGCCAGGACCTTGACGGCGGTGAACCCGACGAGCCCCACGGCATACGCCATGAGACTCGCTGCCGACATCCGGGCATCGAAGCTCGTGAAGGCGCCATACCGGAACAGGGTCACAATCAGGGGTCCGGCCAGAATCCCGAGGCCCAGGGCGGCCGGGCAGGCCACCAGGAGAACGAGGCGCATCGAGACATCCAGGAGCCGGGAAAACTCGTCATGGGAACGACGGGCATGGGCCCGCGTCAGTCCCGGGAGGATGACCGTACCGAGCGCGATGGCGAAGACCCCGAGGGGGAATTCCATCAAACGGTCGGAGTAGTAGAGCCAGCTCACACTGCCGGGGTTGAGAAAGGAGGCAATGGCGGTATCCACGAGGAGGTTGATCTGCATCACCGAGGCACCCAGGAGCGCCGGCAGCATGAGATGGATGATCTGCTGGACGGGTTCGCTGGACCAGCTCCAGCGGGGCCAGGAGAGGAGGCGAAGACGGCCGAGGAAGGGGAGCTGGAAGAGAAACTGCAGCAGGCCGGCGGCGAGGACTCCGAAGCCCAAGGCGTAGACCGGGACCGCGAAAGCCCTGGATAGCCACAGGGCGGAGGCGATGAGTGAGAGGTTGAGGAGGATCGGGGTTGCGGCCGGTACGGCAAAGCGGTTGTGGACGTTGAAGGCGCCTGCGGCGAGTGCCGTGAGGGCAATAAAGAAAAGATAGGGAAAGGTCAGTCGGAGGAGATGGGTGGCGAGGCGGTGGGTCGTGGGATCATGACTGAAGCCCGGTGCGAAAAGGTCGATCAGGTAGGGGGCCAACAGGATGCCCAGGAGACTCAGGGCGAGGAGGATGAGCCCGAGTGTCCCGCTGGCCTGTGCGATCAGCTTGCGGCTGGCCTCTTGTCCCTGATGGGTGTGGACCTCGCCCAGAACGGGGACGAAGGCCTGTGAAAAGGCACCCTCCGCAAACATCCGGCGGAAGAAATTGGGAATCTTGAAGGAGACGAAAAAGGCATCCATCACGGGCCCGGCACCAAAGTAGCGGGCCAGAATGATGTCGCGGGCAAAGCCCAGGATTCGGGACAGGAAGGTGAAACCGCCGACCGTGGCGGTGGCCCGCAGCAGACGAGGGGTGTGGGGGCTCCCCGGGCCGGTCAGGTTGGGCTCGTCCGGCTCGGGAGAGGGCGGGTTCAAGGTCGATGGCATGGGACAGGAGTTTACCGGGGCCGCTCCGGGGATGCCAGGGAAAGGACGGTTTGGCGGGTTGGAACCAGCCGGCGGGTCCAGGCTGGACCCCGCGCCAAGCCCGGCCGGTTGGGGCCCGGGTGCCAAAGATGGAGGACGCATACACCTGCTTGACAAATCTCGGGGGGGGGAG
>JAKATI010000075.1:6064-6641 GCA_021828045.1 Pseudomonadota bacterium
GATGGGGGTTGGAATCGACCCGGCACCGGCCCGTGGTCGGTCATTGGATCCAACAGGAGGAACGACATGAAGACGAAACGTACCGTACCCATCCTTTCCCTTCTCGCTCTGGCCTTTATTCGTGTTCCCGGTGCCCCCTGCGAGGGCCTACAACGTGGCCACGGACCTCAGCACGACCTGTGACACGGCGGCGGCTTTTCAGGATTACGCCATGGGCCACATCCCGCCCGGGGCCGAGTTCTGGACTTCTGCGGGGGAGCGGATGCAGGTGGAGTTTTTCCTCTTCAATCCGGACGAATCCCTGGCCTCGATCCTCACGGCCGACGGTCCCTGCCTGGCGACCGTCGATGGAGCACCCTGTACCTGGCACATCATGTGGGATGACTTGACGGGAACGACCACGGAGGAGCAGAGCACCTTCTCGGAGCTCGCGCCCTCGATGTCGGTCCAGATCCCCTCGTGCGTGGCCGACACCTTTACTGGGACTTCCCAGGAGGCGGCCGTCTCGGCCTGGCTGGAGACGAACCTGGCCTCGGCCGATCCACCGTTGAATTTCGTGGTCATGACGATCTTTCCG
>JAKATI010000011.1 GCA_021828045.1 Pseudomonadota bacterium
ATCCAGAACTGTCTCGCCCGGGTGCAGTTCGGCAAGGGCAGTCGGATTGCCACATCCCAAAGAGGCCCGAAGGGCATTTTCGGGCAGGTTTTCTTTTTGCATCTCGTGATAGAGATTCCGGGTAATTGGATCGGAAGAGCTCTGGCAGGAACCCGATCCACAACAGGAGGATCGGTCGGTCTTTCCGGTCCTGACCTGTCGCGCCAGGGCACCATATTTCTCTCGAACGGTCTTTTGGATTTCACTCATCGTTGCGTGACTCCGGCTGGCGGACTCCGCGAGTATAACAACGGATGGCTCCGGTCTTTCGAATCCACCGGTGCCGGACAGCCAGATCCGGGGGAACGCTTATCGATACCGGGTCGGATCCGGGATCCCGGCATCGGAAAAGCCGCGACGGCGGATCCGGCAGGCATCGCAGGTCCCGCAGGCCCGACCGTTCTCATCCGCGTCGTAACAGGAAACGGTCCCGGCATAATCGACTCCAAGCCCCAATCCCTTGCGGATGATTTCCATCTTCGTCCAATGGAGGAGCGGTGCCTCGATCCGGATCGGACGGCCTTCGATACCCGCCTTCGTCGCCAGTTTCGCGAGATGCCCGAAGGCCTCAATGAACGCCGGACGGCAATCCGGATACCCCGAATAGTCAATCGCATTGACGCCGATAAAAATGCGCCGGGCCTCCAAAGTCTCGGCCCATCCGAGTGCCAACGCCAGAAAGACCGTGTTGCGGGCCGGGACGTAGGTCACCGGGATGCCGGAAGGCCCCTCCCCTCCCCGGGGCAGATCCCAGGCCGGATCGGTCAAGGCCGAGCCACCGAGATGGCCAAGATCGACCCGCACCACCACGTGGTCCCGAGCCCCGTATTGTCGGGCCAGATGCTCGGCCGCACGGATTTCGGCCCGGTGGCGTTGGCCATAATCGAGCGTGAGCGCGTAGCACTCGCATCCCTGCTCGCGCCCCGCAATCGCCAGCGTCGTCACGGAATCCAGCCCGCCCGAAAAAAGCACGACCGCACGGGAACTCTCGGTCACCGGCCCGGCTCCTCTCCCCAGAGGATCTTGTGGAGCTGGACCTGGAAGCGCACCGGCAAGCGGTCAGACAGGATCCAGCCGGCCAGTTCCTGCGCCTCGAGCTGGCCGTAGACCGGGGAAAAAAGGACTTCGACCCGGCTGGCCAGTCCATACCGTTCGAGGGCCGCCAGCGCCCACTCGTAATCCTCGCGGCTCGCAATCACGCATTTGACCTGGTCAGCGGGACCCAGGCAAGCCAGGTTCTCGTAGCGGTTTTTCGTCACCTCGCCCGATCCCGGCGGTTTGAGATCCACCACACGCGACACGCGGGGATCGACATCCTCGACCGGAAGGGCCCCGCTCGTCTCCAGTGAGACCCGAAAACCGCGGTCGGCCAGCTGAACCAGGAGCCCTGGGGTTTCCTTCTGGGCCAAAGGCTCTCCCCCGGTTACACAGACGCGTGAAACCCCATAGGCAGCCACCCGTTCCAGGATCGTAGGGATGGCAATCCGCTCTCCTCCCGTGAACGCATAGGCCGTGTCGCACCAGCTGCAGCGCAGCGGACAGCCGGTCAACCGGACAAAGACCGTGGGATAACCACTCTCCCGTGCCTCACCCTGGAGCGACAGGAAAATTTCGCTGACCCGGAGCCAGGGTTCGGGGACGGAGGGAAACCCTGGTTCTTGGGATTCCTCCGGTCGGGTCCGGGGAGGCCTCAAGGCGTACTGGATCCTGCACCCAGGGACTTGAGTTTCTCGCGGGCCAGACGGGCCGAGCTCGAGTGCGGATACTTTTGAACCACTTCCGCGAGCGTCCGACGACCGGCCTTTGGATGTCCCATGGCAAGCTCGATCAATCCCGCCTGGAAGAGGGCAGCCGAAGCCTTGGGGGACTGGGGATCATCCCGGATCACCCGCAACGAGTCCTGGAGTGCACCTGGAAAATCCTGGATCTGGAGTTTTGCCGCTCCTTCCCAGTAATCGGCATTGGCCACGAGCGGACTCTTGGGATAGCGGTGGCGGAAGGCTCTGAAGGCACTGATGGCCGAGTGGTAATGGCCATTCTCAATGAGATGCAGCGCGGACCGGTAGACGGAAGCCGCATCCGTTGCAGCCGGTTGCACCGCAGCGGGTGCCGGTGTCGTGGCCGGCTCCGGGGCCGGGACCGACGACATGCCGGAGTCCGCCTGGAGTCGGGACAGCCGGCGATAGACCTGGACCCAGCGGGCACTTTCCCTCTCCCGGAAACGGCCCATCGTGTGGTGAATGCGGGCCAACGATCCTTCCAGTTTCTGGATCTCGCTGCGTTCGCGTTGCATCTCGCGGGTCAGCCGGAAAAGACTCCGGCTCTGAACGAGTCGTTCCAGATGGGCCAGACGGATGTCGAGCGCGTGAATCCGGGCGTAGACGGGGTCGGTCAGGGGGACGGTCTTGGGCCGGGTTGCGCACCCGTTCAGACCGGCCAGGAGAATCACGGATCCCAAGGAATAAAGCAGCACACGTTTCATGGTGACTCCCGCCCGAGAGGGCTTCAATGAGGGCTACCCGGCAGATCCGGACCCCACGCCGGCGTCGTGATCGATTCGCCGGCGACCAGGGGGATCCGGATGGGACGGATCACGTCTCCATGTGTGGAGACGGTTTCGAGCACCCGATGGTTGTCCTGATCGGACGTAAACAGGATGATCGATCCTCCTGGCGCGAAGCACGGGGTGTCATCCAAGGGCCCTCGGGTGAGGAGACGGATCGCATGATTCTTGAGAGTCATGCGGGCAATCCGCAGCAGTCCCTTCCTGCGGGCTACAAAGGCCATCTCGTGCCCGGTGGGCGAAATGGCGGACGCTGCATTGTAGTGCCCATGGAAAGTCAGCCGATGCGTGCGACCATCCGGGAGCGCCTTCCTGTAAATCTGGACACTGCCTTCCCGGTCCGAGGTGAAGGCCATGCGTCCGCCCCCGGGGAACTCCGCTGGCTCGGTATTGATCCCCGAGGCATGGGTCAGGAGATGGAAATGAAGCGTCCGGAGATTGAGCCGGCCGATCGCCGAACTGCCCCCCTCGGAGGTCACGGTTACGAGCAGGTGGCCACCGCCGGGTGTAAAGACCGGTGTTTCATCGAGCCCCGGCCGGTTGAGAACACGGCGCCTTTGCCCGTTGGCCAAGTTCTGCACGTAGATGGCCGGGAAGCCGTTTTCAAACGAAACATAAGCGATCCGGTTGCCATGCAGTGAAAAGGCCGGCGATACAATCGGCTGGAGCGAGCGGACAACGGCTTGGGGATCGTATCCATCGTAATCGGCGATCATGAGAGCATAACGCCGGTGCGGTCCATCGGGGCGGGACTCGACATAGGCAATACGGCTCGTGAATGGGGCCAGCTCTCCGGTCAGTTTTTCAAAGATGAGATCGCTCGCATCATGGACGGTGAGACGCAGTCGCACCCGGCTGGTGGGAATGGCGAACGCGAGCACTTGGTGGGCTGCCGGCACGTTGTACAGGTGGAAGACCAGGCGCCAGCTGCCCTTCCGATGGCCCTGAATCACCCGCCCGATCACCAAGTAACTCATGCCGAGCGCTTTCCAGTTGAGGAAGTTGATCTGGGCAGGCCGCGTGGGTTGCTGGACGAGATCCCGCCGCGCCAGGGGCCGGAACAGGCCGGTCCGGACGAGATCATGGGCGATGATCGTGGCCGGCTGGAAGGGAGGGCGTCCTCCCACCTGCCAAGCGAACGGCACCACAGCGATCGGTGTCGCCGTCCGGACCCCTTGACTGATCCGGATCTTCAAGGCGCCCCAGACCGGAGCGGCCAGGAACACCAAGGCCAAGCCGGGAACAGAAAGACGCCACCGGGCTCGGATGGGCTGCGGAATCCTCATGGTACGCTCCCGGGATGAAAGTCAAAAATGAGATGTCGCCTGAAAATGGCCGGATCGACAGGCATGGGCAGAGGGGAAGCCCGAAACACCGCGGTCAGGACTGACTGCCGGACACTCGCACCGCCATTGCAAGCGTCCAAGTGGGCGGTCACCACCCCCCCACCTGGAGCCAGCGTAACCGAAACCACGCACGACAGGCTCTCCTGGACACCCGGCGGGCGGATCCATGCATTTTCGACCTCGCTCCGGATCGCCGCGACCCAGGCCGAAAGTTCCGAGTGCCGCCGTTTGCGTGCAGCGGCGGCCTCCTGCGCCTCCTGCTCGGCCTGCTTCCGCGCCTCGGCCGCCTGTAGCGTTCTTTCCCGCTCGGCCTGGAGTGCCGCCAAGGCCTCGAGCCGGGCCTCGTGGGCTGCGGCCCGACGGGCAGCCAGGGCCGCAAGCGCTCTTTGCTGGGCCCGTTTCTCGGCCTGGAGACGGGCCAGTGCCGCCTTCTGGGCAACGAGTTCACGAGCCTGCTCGGCGCGGAGTGCCGCAAGGTGGGCGGCCGCCGCACGCTGTTCGGCCCGGGCCCGGGCCGCCATGGCAGCGAGCGCCTGGGCCTTTCTCTCACGCGCTTGTTCCTGTTCCTGGCGCCTCTTTTGATAGGCGGCCCAGGCTCGTTCCACGGCCTTTCCGTTGACCACCCGGGCCTGGACCGGATGTGCCGCCGGCGGGGCCGGCTCACCCGAACCGTGAACCAGGGCGGACCGGATGCCCACCACCAGCAAGAGGAAGATCAGGCCGTGCAAAAGCGCTGACTGGATCCATGCCCGTTTGGAAAGACTCGCGGAAATCATGGATCAGGAACCCGGGTGGGCATGCCCGGGATGGGTCATGAGTCCGATGCCATGGGCACCCGCCTGTTGCAGGAGCACCATCGCACCAATCACCGAACCATAGGCCGTCCGCCGGTCCGCCTTGACGAGGACCGGCGTGCCCGGTTCGTGGTGCAGCACGGCCGTCACGAGGGCACGGATCACCGAGCGCCTGGCCGGGCGTCGGGGATGGGTGGCAATATTGAGGAAAAGTTGGCCCGAACGATTCACGGTCAGGACAATCGGGGTATGGTTGGGATGCACCGGCAGGATCTTGGCAGCTGCCCGGGGCAACCGCACATGCACCCCCTCCTGAAGGAGAGGGGCCGTGATCATGAAGATCACGAGCAAGACCAGCATCACGTCGATATAGGGCACAACGTTGATTTCACCCACCACCCGGCGGCGGGTTCTCATCGGTTTTCACCTCCGGGAGCCGCTGGTTGGTAGCGCTGGAGAACGGCCGAGAACTCGTCGATGAATCCCTCCATGCGGTTTTCCAGCCGACTGAGCTCGGTTTGGAAACGATTGTAGGCGATCACGGCGGGAATGGCGGCAAACAGGCCCATGGCCGTCGCAATCAGGGCCTGTGAGATGCCCGGGGCCACCATGGACAGGGTGGCCTGCTGGACGTTGCCCAGTGCATGAAAGGCCGTCATGATGCCCCAGACAGTGCCGAACAGGCCGACATAGGGGCTCACCGAACCCACGGTGGCCAGGAAAGGCAACTGTTCCTCCAGGCTGTCCACAGCCCGTCTTTCGGTCGCGAGCATGCTGCGCCGGGCCCCCTCCAGGGCCAGTCCGCTGTTGCCGAGCCGCAAGAGACGGGCGTACTCGCGGTACCCGGTCTGGAAGATCTGGTCGAAGACTCCGGGATCGACCTCTTGTTCGCTGATCTGCCGGTATAACTTGCCCAGGTCGGTCCCCGCCGCGTCGTAACGCAGGTCGAACGCGCGGACTGCGGCCTTGATCTTCCGGAACAACGTCCGCTTCTGGAACATGATGGACCAGGAAGTCACCGAAGCCGCGAGGAGCAGGAGAAGAACCAGTTTCACGATCCAGCTGGCCTCGACAATGAGGGTCCAGAAAGACAGATGTGTCGTCATGGGGCAAGCACCTCGTGGAGAATCTCGGGAAACGGCCGGGGCCGAAACGTGGCGGCGGAAACGGAAACCAGGCGGATCCAGCCCTCACCGATCACCTCGGTTTCACCCCGGCAGACCGGCTGCACCAGTTCAAGACTGGCAGACTTCATTGCTTGGACCCCCACACCGACCCAGAGTTCATCGTCGTGCCGGGCCGGTGCCCGATAGCGGACCCTGATCTCTCCGACCACGAACAGGATCCCAAGCTCGTCGGCCAGGCGTGCGATGGACCATCCTTCCCGCCTCAGCCACTCGGTCCGGGTCCGGTCCATGTAACGGAGATAAGCCGTATGGTAAACCACTCCCGCAGCATCCGTATCCTCGTAGTAGACCCGGACCGGCAACCGGAAACGCAGGGGGGGCCATCCGGGTTTCATGGGGAAAACAGGCCGCCGCCCCGCTTGTCGGGCTCGATGCCGAGCTGACGGTAGGCCGCCTCCGTGACCGTTCTCCCGCGGGGACCCCGTTGCAGATAGCCATTCTGGATCAGGAATGGCTCCACCATTTCCTCGAGTGTTCCCCGCTCCTCGCCCAAGGTAGCCGCCAGCGCATCGATGCCGACCGGTCCTCCCCCATGCTGCTCGATGATGGTGAGGAGGAAACGCCGATCCATGGGATCGAAACCGGCACTGTCCACCTCGAGAAAGGACATGCCTTCGTGGACCGTTTCCGGATCGATCCGGCCCCCATGCCGGACTTCGGCGAAATCGCGGATGCGGCGCAGCAGCCGGTTCGCGATGCGCGGAGTCCCACGAGAACGGCGGGCAATCTCCCGGGTAGCCGTCTCCGAGATGGGAATGCCAAGCAGTCGTGCCGAACGCTGGACGATCGACGACAGGTCATCGGGATCATAGAACTCGAGACGGGCGGACACGCCAAACCGGTCCCTGAGAGGAGAGGTCAGGAGATTGGCCCGTGTGGTGGCGCCGACCAGGGTGAAGGGGTGAAGCGGAATGCGGATGGATCGGGCGCCGGGTCCTTCGCCCACCAGGATGTCGAGCGCCCGTTCCTCGAGCGCCGGGTAGAGAATCTCCTCCACGGACGGGGGCAGGCGATGGATCTCGTCGATAAAGAGCACATCCCGAGGTTCGAGATTGGTGAGAAGAGCCGCGAGATCCCCCGGGCGCTCGAGCACCGGGCCCGAGGTCACCCGGATGTTCACGTCGAGCTCGTGGGCAATGATATGCGCGAGGGTGGTCTTGCCGAGCCCCGGATGCCCGTAAAGCAAAACATGGTCGAGCGCCTCGGATCGCTGTCGGGCCGCGCCGATAAAAACCTCGAATTGCTCACGGATCTTCCTCTGGCCGATATATTCGGATAGCCGGTAGGGCCGCAGGGTCTGGTCGAAATCCGCGGTGGCCGGCTGCGACGGTCGGGGTTCCCCAACCGTCGTCATGGCACCTGACCCAGTGAAAGCTTGAGTGCCGCCCGAATGAGCTCCGTGGAACTGAAATCGCCTTCCAGGCGTGCCAAAAGCCGCTCTGCCTCCTCCCGCCGGTACCCCAGCGCCAGAAGACCCGTCAGCGCCTCCTCCCTCGCCGAGACTGGCGGGGGCACACCCGGGCCCCCGGGGTACCAGTCCCGCAGGCGGTCCCGGAGTTCGAGAACCAGCCGTTCCGCCGTTTTCTTGCCGACCCCCGGTACCCGGACGAGCAACGTGGGATCCTCCCGATGGATGATGGACACGAAATCGCCAACCGGGAAAGTGGAAAGAATGGCCAGAGCGACACGCGGACCCACCCCGCTCACCCGCAGGAGGTGGCGGAACAGGACACGCTCCTCCTCGTCCAGAAAGCCGTAAAGGAAAATGCCGTCCTCGCGGACCAGATGATGGGTGACGAGAACAACCTCACTGCCTACCTCCGGCAGACGGGCCGCCGAGAGGAGGGGCATGTCGAGCTCGTAGCCGATACCCGCCACCTCCAAGGCAACATGGGGAGGAGTTTTCACGGCCAGGCGACCCCGAAGGTAGCCGATCACGCCTCGCCCCCCACAGTGGCCAGGCCCGGGGCGCGGGCACGGAAGAGGTGGCAAAGCGCCACGGCCAGGGCATCGGCCGCATCCTCGGCCGGCATCTCGCCCAACGCCAGGAGGAGGGTCACCATCTTCTGGACCTGGGATTTTTCCGCTCCGCCGAAGGCGGTCATGGAAAGCTTCACCTGCCGCGGGCTGTACTCCACCACCTGTGGCGGTCGGGGACTGTCCATGACGGCGGCGAGTGCGGCTCCACGCGCCTGCCCGAGCACAAGCGCACTCCGGATATTGCGGTGGACAAACCCACTTTCAATCGCCACTTCAGCGGGCTCCCACTGTCTCATGACGGACCGGACTTCCCGATGGATTGACCCCAGCCGTTCCGGCAGCGGGCTCCGGGCATCCGGGCGGATCACGCCACAGGCGAGAAAGCGCGGGGTGCCACCCCGCCTCTCGATCACGCCATACCCCGTCCGTTGTGACCCTGGATCCAGGCCCAGGATGGGGCTCATGAGGCATCCTGGAACCGTCGGACGGCTTCCTCGGAAAAATCGGCATTGCTGTAGAGATTCTGGACATCATCCAGCTCCTCGAGGCTGGCCATGAGCTTGAGTACGGAGAGGGCATCGTCACCCGAAACCGGAATCTGGGTCGAGGCCTGCCACGTCACCTCTCCCGATGACGAAGTGAATCCAGCCGCCTCGAGGCGGGATCGGACCGGTTCGAAAAACTCGGGATCCACAATCACGGTCAAGCTTCCGTTTCCCGGATCCTCGACATCCTCGGCTCCCGCATCCAGCGCCTGTTCGAAGAGCGATTCCGCCTGCCCGGGAGTCACCGGATACTGGAGAATCCCGACCCGCCGGAACAGGTAGGCCACCGCACCATCTGCGCCCAGGTTGCCACCCGCCTTGGCAAACGCATGCCGAACCTCGGAAACGGTCCGGTTCCGGTTGTCGGTCAGGCATTCGACCAGAATCGCGACCCCTCCCGCCCCATAGCCCTCGTAGCGGACCTCTTCGAGATTGTCCGTGGCCTCCCCCCCCTGGAGACGCTTCAGCGCACGCTCGATCCGATCCTTGGGCACATTCGCTGCATTGGCCCGTTCAATCGCGAGACGCAGACGGTTGTTCCGGGACGGATCGGCCCCCCCGTGACGGGCGGCACTCTGCACCTCCCGCATGACCCGGGTGAACAGGCGCGCTTTGCGCGCGTCCTGTGTTCCTTTCCGGTACTGGATATTTGCCCACTTGCTGTGCCCGGCCATGGCGACTCAAAAGGAAATCCGGAAGCCGAGGTTGATTCCACTGTCCAGGGTGATGACCGGGGTGCCGGCGTAGGCGACACCGACGTGACGGTAGCCGATATAGACAAGACCATGGCGGAGCAGGTAATAACCGAAATGGGCCTCGTACTCGAGATACCGGTCGGTGGCGCCGAAGGCGACCGCATTGGGTGCGTAGTAGACATGGCCGCCAAACCCGAGGCGGTTGTAGCCGACCCATGTGGTATGAAACGAAACCCCGACCGCAAGAGCCGAGCCGCTGTCGTGGATCAGGCTTGCATCCGCGTAAACCAGCCGTGCACCCAGTCCGACCCAGATCGGATGTCCCCCCGGGTTCGCATTGGCCACAAGCTCAAGGGCCGCATCCCCCACGCTCCCGCGCCGACGATGTTCCAGGTAACCGACACTGCCATAGAGTCCCGTGCCGGTGAGATCCGTCCCCAGGCTCAGGGCGACTGCCCGGTCACTGACATTGAGATTGAAGTTGCTGGACGCCTGTGCCAGAGGCACCACGAAGATGAAACCCAAAAACGGCAAAAACAAGCGGCCGAAGTTCTTGCCGCCACTCCGGATAGTTCCCATGCGCATGCTGCTGCACCCTCAGGCTGGTCGACCATTGCCCGGGGTCTCCGGGCCCCATTATTAGAGCACGATTTAGAACACGACCGGACATCGCCCGGACCGGTGACGGCTCCAGGCCGGGGATCAGGAGGAGGGACGGGACGACCCGATCATGACCAGCCGGGTGAGCGGAACCGGAGCCTTGGGTTCCAGTCCCGGCTTCTCATTCTCCATGACCATGTCGGCAATCACGTCGGGGGCCACCAGGGTCAGATGGGCCAGGTGCCTGCTCCGACCGAGAGTCGGCAGGAGTGCCAGGATGTTCCGGACATACGACATCCCCCGCTGTGAGTAGAGGTCGAGTCCGAGCGCCAGCCGGGCCGGATCGAGGGGGATTTTGGACTGCCGCATGTCAGCCCGGAGCCACCGAAAGCGGCGGAAAGGAGGCCGGGTATTGATGGCCTTGAGGTAATAGCGGACGGAACTGGCCAGGGAGGGGAAGGCCCGGACGAAGTGGGTCGGGTCTTGGCCGAGGGCCCGGGGCACCATCCCCACAAACGGGTTCCCCGTCCAGATTCCGAAAAGGTCATTGCCTTGTACCGCAAACCGCGAGGTCCCCCATCCGCTTTCCATCGCCGCCTGGGCCAGTGCCAGGATCACTGGCACCACATCCACCCGCCGCAGCAGGCGAGCCTGAACCCGGTGATTCCCAAGCGAACCACTCACGCCGTAGGACACCTCAATCTCGCGTTCGAGGAAGCGCTGCCTGCGGCCCTGGGCTCCCTTCTCGGGTTGGGCGAAGCTGCGGATCAGGAAACGGCGTTGTTCGAGGATCCGCTCATCGGCAGCGAGGACGATCGGCAGGAGGGTTCTCAGGAAAGTGGTTTTCTTCTGATGGGTCGGCAGGCTGGCCAAGCCTTCCGGCAGGTGTCGAAGGGCAATTGCCGGTACAATCCGGCGCGGCGGCCAGTGATAGTCATATGCTGCATAGAGAGTGACCAACTGGTGAATATTCGCATTCGTGATTCGAGAGAGGGAGGGTCCGGGAAAGGGTTTCCGTTCGGAAAACCGGGAACTGGAGCCGGACCATAACCCGACCACGTGCCAGACCAAGAAGACTGGAACAGCCAAAAGGAGGACAAGCCCGATCCGCTCCGGGAAACCGCCACCGGCTGTTTTCTCTCGTCGTCGAACCCCGGGAAACTGGGCGAGGGACCTGGAATCTTCCACGGCAGGCCTCCTTTTTAGACTACCCAGTCTAACATGAACTGGGTGTTAATGGGAGTTTAACTTTTTTTTCTTTGATTTCAGAGCGAATAAGGTACACCACGTTTACATCAAAACGTGAAAATCAATATTTTCATTGAAAAGCTGCTATTTCCTCTTAATTTCATCCAATATCATATTTTTTGTATGGACAGCTTTCCACGGCGACAAGCTCGATCAAGGCTCAGCCGTATCGTCCCGTGATATATGCGTCAGTTTTTGGGGATGAAGGATTCGTGAGGAGGGTATCGATATCTTTGTATTCGATCAGGTCTCCCATGAAAAGAAATGCAGCGAAATCAGAGACTCGCGCAGCCTGCTGCATGTTGTGGGTCACAAGGATGATGGTGTAGTCGGCCTTGAGTTCGGTGATCAGTGCCTCGATCTTGAGACTGGAATGGGGATCCAAGGCGGATGCCGGCTCGTCAAGCAGCAGCACTTCGGGCCGGATGGCGATCGCCCGGGCGATGCAGAGACGCTGTTGCTGTCCACCCGAGAGCCGGGTCCCGCTTTCCAAGAGCTTGTCCTTGACCTCCTCCCAGAGGGCCGATTTCTTGAGTGCCCACTCCACCCGGTCGTCCATGCGCGTACGGGAGAGCCGTTCATAGAGCCGGACCCCGAAGGCAATGTTGTCGTAGACCGACATGGGGAATGGAGTCGGTTTCTGGAAGACCATGCCCACCTTGGCACGCAGCGCATGGACATCCTGGCTTTTGCTGAGGAGGTTGGTCCCGTCCATGAGGATTTCCCCACTGGCACGATGGCCCGGATGAAGCTCATAGATCCGGTTAAAGCATCGGATCAGGGTGGTTTTCCCGCATCCGGACGGCCCGATGAAGGTGGTGACCTTCCGTTCGGCAATATCAAGGCTGATGTCATGGAGCGCATGGGCCGTCCCGTAGTAAAAATTAAGATTCCGGACCTGGAATTTCGGGTTCGGAATAACCGGCCCGTCAGATGGGGCCGGACTTTTACTAAGAATTTGATTCATAATGGATTTTTAAAAACGACCACTCGCGGTGGAAAGCCGCCTTCGGTGATGGCCGGTACCCGATCGGGAGTGGCGATCCTTGCCTGAATGACGCACCCATTGTGGCCCATATGCGGCTTGGAGGTCTCCATTATACAAAGGGAACGGGCCGACACCCGCCCCCCTCCTGGAAAGCTCCCCGAGCCGTTCATCCAAGGATCGCTACCACTGGTCGCCAACCGGTTGTAAAGACGGGAAAGCTTGCCCGATGATATCGCTCATGAAAACCCGGGCCCGCGGATTGACCCTGCTTGAGACGATGGTCGTGATCGGACTGGCGGCCATCCTGGCCACAATTGCGATCCCGAGTTACCTTCGCTTCATGACAGAGAACCGCATGGCCAGCGAGATGAACAGCTTCGAGACGGCCCTCATGCTGGCCCGTAGCGAGGCCATCAAGCGGGGCGAGGAAGTGACCCTGTGCACCAGCACCTCGGGCACCGACTGCAGCATCGCCAGCAACTGGAATGCAGGCTGGCTCATTTATAGCAATCCGCAGAACCAGTCCGATGTACCGGATCCGGCCGATATCATCCGCACGGATGGCGGCTTCACCAACACCGACACACTGGTCGGTAGCAATACCACCCTGGACCATGCCGTGAGTTTTACCGGACTCGGCATCCTCGTTCCGGGAGAGCTCACAGGAGGGAACTTCGATCTCGAGACCCAACCACCCGACAGCTCCCTCACCCGCTGCCTCACCATCGGTCCCGGTGGACAACTGGCCGCCTCCGAACCGGGTCAACCATGTCCCGTCGAATGATCAACCATCCCCGCCCCACCCTCCTGTTGTCGGGTTTCAGCCTCATCGAAGCGCTGGTGGCCATGGTCGTGATCGCCATCGGCCTACTGGGGCTTGCCGCCATGGTCACGGCCGGACTCCGTTCCAACCAGGTCGCGAACCTGCAGAGTCTCGCGGCCATCGACGCCGGCAACATTGCCGCCCTCATGTCCGCCAATCCGGCAGGAGTCGCGGCCGGAAACTACGTCATCACCTCGCTTCCAACCAGCCCGCCGCCGAACCTGTGCCAGTCCGCCGCGACCCCTTGTTCGCCCGCCGAGGAAGCCCAGGCCGATCTCTGGGGCTTCGCCCAGAACCTGGAGAGCAACCTGCCCGATCCTGCGGCACAGATCCAGTGTGCGGTGGCCTGCTCGAGCACCACCGATGCACCCATGGTCATCACCATCACCTGGACCAGCCAGAGTCCGGACGGCCGGGCCATGGCCACCGCCAACTACAGCACGGTCTACCAGCCATGACCCGCCCCCATCCGGTGCAGCACCGCGGCTTTGGCCTGATCGAGTTTTTGATCGCCATCGCGCTCACCCTCTTTCTGGTGGCGGGGCTGGCCACCATTTACCTTAGCAACGAACAGGGATCGGTCGCCCAGCGTGCCGAGGCGGCGCTCGCGGACAACATCCGCCTCGCGGTCACTCTGCTCACGACCGACATCCGCCAGACCGGCTACCGCTGGGACCTGTCCGAACCCGTGGGCCAGATGTTCACGATCATCCCCGACTATGAGGCCGATCCCACGGCCTTTCTCGCGACTCCCAGCAATCCGCTCATCATGGGAGATTGGGCCAATACCGGCTCCTCCCTGCCCTACGGCCTGGCCGCGAGTTTCCAGTCGGACGGCACACTCAGCAACTGCCAGGGCCAGCTCGTGCCCATCGGCGCCATCGATACCGACGTCTGGAAGGTCAACAAGGCGACCGATCAGCTCGAATGCAAGAGCCGGATCTCGACCATCAGCAACGACGCCTTTGACAGCTACGTGCCGCTCGTGAACAACGTGGAGACCATGATGGTCCGGTTTGGCGTCGACACCCAGAACACGGGCTCGGTCTCGGCCTACGTCAGCGCACCGAATGTCGACGTCTACAGCCAGATCCTGTCGGTCCAGCTGGCGCTGGTCATGGTCAGCGGAAATCCCGCAGCCCCCCAGGGCGACGTGGGCGATGTCCTGCCGACCCCGGCCCAGGGGAGTTATGACCTCCTCGGCATGACGTACACGCCCTCCACCCCACCGGACCGCTACCTCCGCATCGTGGTCGTCCGTGACATCGCGCTCAAGAACCTGTTGGCCGACTGATGCCCATGAACCACCCCCGCCCCCCCCACTGCTCCCGCGGCATCGCCCTGATCACCGCCCTCGTGTTCCTGGTGGTGCTCACCCTGCTCGGTGTGACCCTCATGGAAGGGATCACCCTCGAGCAGCGCATGGCTCATAACCTGCGGGAAAAACAGCGGGCCATTGCCGCGGCCGATGCGGCACTCAACGGGACCGCGAGCTGGCTGTCCTCCATTCCCGTGATCCCTCTTCCGACCCCGACCCAGCCGGGGGTAGCCAGCCCGTTTTCGATCTATGCCTACGACGACAGCACGGTCTCCACCATCAATTTCGCAAGTGACAGCTTCTGGTCTTCCAGTCTCCCCCAGAGCTATCAGCAAAGCTATCCCTTCAATAGTGCCGGGGCCACATCCAGTAGCGGGATCACCTTTGATGGCGGGATCCTCCAGTACGCCTCCGATCCGGAGATCTTCCTCGTCGAACTGCCGACCGTACCTCTCCCGGGGGACAACTTGGCTGCCATGGGCGCGACCTATGGCGTGAACAGCGTTCCCCGCACCTTCCAGCTGACTGCCTGGGCCACTGGGGGAACTGCCAACGCCGTAGCGGTCATCCAGGAAACCTATCGGCCCTGACCCGGAGGTCGTCGATGTCCAATCCTTCCCATCCTTCAGGCTTCTCACGCCGCTCCGTCCTGGCCGTTGGGCTCCTGCTTGGAGCCGCGCTGATCCCCGGAGCCCGTGCGAGCACCCCTCCCACGGTTCCGATCTCGAACGTCCCCCTGACCCTCGTCAATCCGACGCATCCAGAGGTTCTCCTGGTCCTGGCCAACTCCCAGTCCATGGACGGTGATCTTGCGGGAGCCATCATGACCGGGTCGGGCGAGATCCCCGCCCTGGCCGGATCGAGTTCCCCCGTTGACTACAGCGTGCCGGCCGGCTTCACTCCTCCCTGCGTGGCGGCGAACACTTCCGGGGATGCCCCCTATACCACCTTCGGAAGCTCCTCGGCTCCGGCCTGCCCGAACCCCGGTATCGAATACGACAATTCGGCAAGCCGTCTCAACGTCGCCAAGGAAGCCCTGAGCCAGGTCATCAGCTATTACGCGGCCAACTTCGACATGGGCCTCATGGATTACTCGACCGGGGGATCCGCAACCTATACGACCTGGCTCTACATGATGAGCGAACCGGGTGGCTTTACCTTCGGGACAAGCGATTCGACCCCTCCGGCCGATGGCGGCAATTGGCGTCCCAATCCCTGTTACCTCTCGACCCTGAACTCCTGCGCCGCGATCGAAACCTACCTCACGAACCCCGCCGTCCTTTCGGACCCCTATATCTCGACGGTGGCCACCTCCGACAATCCCGCGATCAACGATGTGCTCTACGCCGGAGGCTTCCCTTCCGTCTTCCTCAACTTTGACGGCCCGTACTGCAATGGCGGCGCCAATTACTGTCCCGGATCCCTGATCTACAGCGACTATACCCTTTCGGACTACAACAACGGCGCCATCTCGACCAACTACAACGGATCCTCGCCGAACGGCTATGCACTGGGTACCAATCCCACGAACGCCGGCTATGTGCCCCACAGCACCCAGGTGCTGTACGCGGAACGCGGGTTCGGCTTCTACAGCAGCGCGAGCTCAACCACAGGGAACCTCCTTGTGCCGATCGAATCCTATACCGATGCGACTGGGTGCAGCGGACTGACCGAGCTCCAGTGCTACATCCAGCAGTTCACTCCCTATCTCGCACCGGAGACCAACGATTCGGGCAGTTCCGAGATCAAGGCGATTGCCATCCAGTCTCCAGTCGCCGGCGTGCTCGAGGGAGCCTATAACTACTACACCGGTACCGATGCACCGGTCTCGAACACGGACTGCGCGGCCAACCGTTATGTTGTGCTGATCACCGATGGGTTGCCAACCCAAGACCTTGGAGGAGGACTCTGGCCACCCCTGGGATCCCGTTCGGCGGTGGGCTACGGAGAGACCGCAACCTTCAACCTGGTGGGGGGCGGCACGGTTTCCACCACCGATTCCTCTTTCGCAAACGACGTCGAGGCCGGCCTGACCACGACCCTCGCCTCGACCAACGACCAGGCGCTCACCGATACCATCACCAAGCTCACCGATCTCGATGACGCACACATCAAGACCTACATTGTCGGCATGGGTGCCGGGGTCGATCCCGCACTCAACCCGGCCGCGGCAGCGACCCTCAAGGCCATGGCGATCGCCGGCGGCACACAGAACTACTATCCGGGAATCAGCCCGGAGGCCGTCACCGACGACCTGCAGGCCATCTTCGGTGCCATCAACGTGAACAACGTGGCCACGACCTCGGCCTCCGTCAACTCCACCTCGCTCAACACCTCGACCGTGGTCTACCAGGCCAAGTTCGACTCCGCAGCCCTGCCCTATGCCGACTGGACCGGTGAGCTGCAGGCCTTCCCGGTGACGGCCAGTGGCACCGTCAACATCCAGTCGGGTGCCTTGTGGGACGCCGCCCAGGAATTGGATACCACACTCGCCGGCACGGGCTGGAACACCCGGCCAGTGGCCACCTGGAACCCGGCTGCGGACAATGGCGTCGGGGCCGGGGTTCCCTTCGTCTGGGCCGACCTCTCTCCCCTCCAACAGGACCAGCTCGAAACCCTCTGGAGCAGTCTCACGGTGAGCGAGCAGGCGGCATTCGGGGACAACGAGGCGACCTATGGACAGGCCGTTCTGGACTACCTATTGGGGGATACGGCGGGTGAGGAGGTCAATGGAGGGATTTTCCGAGACCGGTCGGCGCTCCTCGGCGACATCGTGGACAGCAATCCGGTCTACGTCGGCCCGCCGGAGGGCACCTACACGGATGCCTCGTACCTGACCTTCGCCCAGGATCTGGCCAACCGGACGCCGGCACTCTACGTCGGTGCCAACGACGGAATGCTCCACGCCTTCTCGGCCACCACCGGCCAGGAGCTTTTCGCCTACGTGCCCAACGGGGTCTTCGCCAATCTGGCCAATCTCACGAATCCCACCTACAACCAGTCCCACGAATTTTTCGTGGATGGATCTCCGTCAGCCGGCGATGTCCAGTTCAGTGACGGCAGCTGGCACACGATCGTGACTGGCGGTCTCAACGACGGCGGGGAAAGCATCTACGCCATCAACGTGACCCACCCCACCCAACTGGAAACGGCCTCCGGCCTGGCCAGCCATGTGCTCTGGGAGTTCACCGATCCCTACCTGGGACTCACCTACAGCCAGCCCCAGGTCGCCCGCATTGATCTCAACGGCAGTCCGACCTCGGTCGTCATCTTCGGATCCGGCTATGACAACGCCGATGGCAACCCTTATCTTTATGTCGTGAATGCCCAGACCGGCGCCCTGATCGACCGCCTCTCGCTCTGTTCCGATGTCCCCACCGCCTGCAATTCAAGCAAAGCCAACGGGCTGTCGACCCCCGTAGTCGTGCCGGCCGACGGTTCAACCCTGGACAATCTGGTTTACGCAGGAGATCTCCAGGGCAATCTCTGGCGCATCGACATCTCGTCGAGCTCACCCGCGGACTGGACGGCATCCGTCCTGTTCCAGGCGGGATCTGCCACCGATCCGCAGCCGATCACGACCCAGCCGGTGGTCAGCCTGGCCCCTTCCGGCGCACCTGCCGGTTCCCTGCTCGTCATGTTCGGAACCGGGCAGTTCTTGGGCACGCCGGATCTCACGACCACCACAACCCAGGGCTTTTACGGGATTCTCGACCCCACACCCGCCGGCGGGACACCTCCCTCCAACTATCCGCCTGGCTATAACAAACTCGTCCAGCAGACGCTCTCGGACGCCACCTACAGCTACACGAGCTCGACGGGACAGACCATTACCCTGCCGATCCGTACGGTCACGAACAACACGATCGACTGGAGCAGCAAGGACGGATGGTATCTCGACCTGCCCGATGCCGGCGAGCGGGTTGTGACCAACCCGCATATCGAGGGGGGTGCCGTCATCTTCACGAGCTACATCCCGGATGCAGCCAGCACCACAAGCTGCTCGACCGGCGGGTCGAGCTTTCTCATGGTCCTGAACTTTGCCACGGGGGGCGCCTTCCCCGGGCCCGAGCTCGACCTCAACGGCGGCAACACGATCAATGCCTCGGACCAGTACAATGGCCAGAATCCGGTTGGCATCGGCCTGGGCAACGGTTTTGCAGCGGCCCCCACCATTGTCCGGACACGGCCGGGGGTCATCGGCGACATCAAGCTCGTCACACTCTCCACGGATACCATCGCGTCCTGGAAGGAACGCGGGGGTAACCGGGGCAGGCTTAACTGGAAGGAAATCCGCTGAGGTAAAGTGCCATGACCCGAACCCATCGTAACCTGGTTCTTGCCCTCCTCCTGTGCGCCTGGATGGTTCCTGCAGCGCACGCCATCGTCCCCGTTCTCGTCCGCCCTGACGGGACGGTCATCAACCTGTCGACTGGGGTCGCAACCCGGACCGACGGCAGCCATTACCGGCTGTCGCCGGCCGCCCTTCAGGCGCTCATCAAGGCCCATGCCCGGCTGAATCCCCTCCGACCCACCCCCCACAAGGGGATCCCGCACCTTTTGGAGAACGGCTCATGAAGACCCGGGGCTTCAGCCTGATTGAACTCCTCGTGGTGATCGCCATTGCCGGCATTCTTTTTTCCATTGCGATGCCGGCATACGAGCAATACATCCTGAGCGCCAACCGGACGGATGCCATCAAGACGCTCCTCGAAGTCTCGAACAGCGAGGGAGAATATTACACGCAGTACAACCAGTACACGTCGGCGCTCACCGCCCTGGGCTACGCATCAAACAACGTGACCAGCGAAAACGGTTACTACGTCGTGACCGTCACTTCCGCCCAACCCCAGACCTTCACCCTGACGGCAACCCCGCAAGGGGGGCAGGTTCGGGACACCCATTGCGGAACCTTCACCCTGAACTCGCTGGGGGTGAGGGGAGTGACCGGAACCGAAGGGGCAACTCACTGCTGGCAGTAGCCAGACCGGAACCCTCGCGTCCATTCCAGGGGACACTGCCGGTCATACCGGCTACAATGCCCTGCCTCCTCACGGGTTCCCCGGCTTGACCGACAAACGACGGTTTTCCCTCCCGGACCTGCCTCACGCCTGTTTCACGGGATGCCTGAGAGGCATCGAGCGGGAAGCTCTCCGGATCAATCCGGATGGCCGGATTGCCCAGACCCCCCATCCCACGGCCTTGGGTGCACCGCTCACGCACCCGAACTTCACGACCGACTACTCCGAATCCCTCCTGGAGATCGTGAGCTCGGCCCATCCCACCCTGGAGGGTCTCGAATCCGAGCTCGAGAGGCTACATGCCTTTGCCCATGAGCATCTGGGGGAAGAACGGCTCTGGCCCCTCAGCATGCCGCCTTTCATCCAGGACGAGTTCGAAATCCCGATCGCCCGCTATGGAAACTCCCCCCAAGGCCTTTTGAGACACCGGTATCGTGTGGGGCTTGCCCACCGGTACGGCCGCTTCATGCAGGTGATCGCCGGAGTCCATTTCAATTTCTCCTTCCCCGCCCTCCTGTGGGATCTCGCAGAACGTGATCACTCGGCTCGGACGCAGGCAGCTGGGCTGCGCAACGAGAGCTACTTTGCGGTCCTGCGCAATTTCTCCCGCCATGCCTGGGTCCCTTGCTATCTCTTCGGGGCTTCTCCAGCCCTCTGCCGGAGTTTCCGCCCGGAGACCCATCTCGGCCCAACCCCCTGGAACCCCGACACCTGCTACGACCCCCATGCCACCTCGCTCCGCATGAGCGATATCGGCTATCGCAACAAAAACCAGCAAAAGATCAGGATTTCCCTGGATGGCCTGGACGCCTACCTGAGAACCCTCTCCTGTGCCACCCAGATGCGGGACCCCGATTACCGCCGGATGGGAACCCGGAGTCCCGATGGGAGCTGGCGCCAGCTCAATGATCATGTCCTCCAGATCGAAAACGAGTACTACAGCATCGCCCGTCCCAAGTCTCCCAAGCATCCCGGTCAGCGTCCCCTTGCCTCCCTCCGGCAGGAGGGAGTCGACTACCTGGAGATCCGCATTCTGGACGTGGACCCGCTCTCGCCCCTGGGTGTCACCCCGGAAACGATGGCCTTTCTCGAAGTTTTTCTCTGGTGGTGTCTCCTCCAGGAAAGTCCGCCGCTTTCAGAAGACGAGCGCTTCATGAACGAGAGCAATCTCCGGCTGGTGGCCTATGAAGGACGGGGGCCCCGTTTGCTGCTCCGTGACCCGGATGGATTCGAACCGCTCGAAATCCGGCTTGCGCGCCTGCTGGATGCCCTGGAGCCCGTGGCCGATCACCTCACCCAAGCCACCGGAGAGCCCCTTTACCGGAAATCCCTCGATCGGGCCCGCTCCCGCGGTCGGCATCCCGATGAAACTCCGTCCGCCTGGATTCTCGGAGAAATGCAACGGAGGGATGCCGGGCATACCGGCTTCGGACTGGAACTCGCCCGACGACATGCAGATGCCCTGGCCGATATCCGAATCGGGCCCGAAGACCGGGCGCAGCTTGAAAACGGGATCCGTCAATCCGTGGAAGATCAAGAGCGTCTCGAGCGTGAATCCGCTCTCTCGTTCGAGGAGTACCTGGCCCAGTACCTTGCGGGCACCCCGGCAGACTGTCCTCCCATTTCCTGAGAAAACCCCGATCCCCCCATTGGGGCGGTTTTTTGGCGCCTTGAAGTTGCCTTCTTAATGAACCCCCATCCGGCGGATCAATCCGATGGAAAGCTGGCCAAGCCTTTATAATGGCCGGGGTTCACTCCAAGATTCTGGACTTTCCCATGAAACGTTACGGTATCCGTACCCGGATGGATCCTTCGGATCCCATGTCGGCGCCTCATCTCATCGGCCCCGATTTCCAGGTCGACCGGTGGTTCGAAAACCGCGCGGAACGGGACCGGGCGCTCGCCGAACTGCGCTCCGGCCGGCCTTACTACCGCAGCGGAGACACCCCGAGCGTGATTTATGAGGCGATCGAGGAAGAGACGGTGAACTCGGTCAACCACCCCTCCTCCTGACCCCCACCGATGCGGCATCAGTGCCGCATGCGGACGCGCCAGCCTCCGGCCGGCAGGGACTCGAGCCCCGGGGTAGGGGAATCAAGCGGAAGCCCGACCTCGATGATTCCCATCATGCCGGCCGCGAAATGCCCCGGTTCATGACAGGCATACTCAAGGGTCATGGGCTGGTCCGGAAAATGCCAGACGAGTGATTGGGTCTGTCCGGGCTCCACCGTCACCCCGTTCGGATCCTGCATCTTCATGTCCGGATGGCGCTCCATCCCCTGTTCATGCGCCCGCTGTTCGGCCAGGTTGCCGATCACGAACTCGTGAACCAGCTGCCCACGGTTGGTCACGACGAAGCGGATCGTCGCGCCCGGCGCAACCTCAATGCGGGAAGGCTTGAACCGGAAAGTATCCAGCGCCGTGACATGGATGGTCTGGGTAACCGTCCCGGCTGCACCTGGAGAACCGAAAGCGGACGACGTGACCTGTCGTGCCATCCGCATGGAGGGATGGCTGCTCGTAGGATCACTCGGTGGCGAGCCGGCCCCGCCCCTGGAAGAGCCCTGCCCCAGCCCGAATCCGGCCGGAACCTGGGCCATGGCAGCCGGGGGCATCCCATGGAGCAGTACCGAGGCCGCAACCAACACGAGAAGACCGACCAGGCTTTCAACCACAATCGAATGGTGACAGCGGTCCAGTTCACGGGACGGCAACGCGGAGGGAGTGGCGGGTCTCGGGCGGACCACCCGAGCCAGCACGAAGTGGTCCCAGCCAGGCCGGGGTGGCAGCCCGCAGATCCGGCGGATTTCCGGGAGACGCACATAACGGTTATAGGCGCCGATCAGGATCAAGACCAGGACCAGACCGAGTTTCACGAGCAGCACCTCACCATAGGTGCTGGTCACAAAGGCCGACCAGCTGCCGAGTTGCTGCCAAGCCGTATAAATCCCGGTCACAAGGATCAGTCCGAGCCCCACGCCCGCCAGTGTCGATAAACGAGAGAAGATCACGGCAGGCCGCTCGCGGTTTCCCTCCTTGAGCCGTCGCCTCAGGGTCGGGAACACAAAAAGCGCAATGCTGAAGAGCGAACCGATCCAGAGCCCTGCCGCCACCAGGTGGATCCAGTCCACAAAGACCGGCAACCGGAAACTGCCGTGATCGGCCGGATGCCCGGTTTCACTGCGTGTAAAAGCAATGGCCGAAAGCCCGAGCAGCATGATTCCGCCGATGAGCCGGGCCCGCTTGCGCCACAGCCAACCGGCACCCCAGAGCAGCCAGAGTCCGATCAGAATGGGGATCCGGGCAATCCAGATCTGGCCGAACCGGGTGGCCGAAAGGACAACCGGGATCACGGTCGGCAGGCCCGACAGCGGTCCCCGGCTCATTTCCAGGCTGCGCGAAACCAGGATGAGACCGCTCGTCAAGGTCAGGAAAAGAAGTCCCATCCCTCCCCACCGCCAAAATGGTCGCTGAAACCACTCGTCCTGATCCCGTGGCACGACCCAGATCCAGACAGCCCAGGCGCCGATGGCGGACACGACTGCGAGCACATCGGTCGCGGTCAATGCAATGTAGAGGGGATGCATGCGTGTTTCTCCGTTTCAGCGAACCCGGAAGTACCAGCGGCCTTCCGTATGATGGCCATCGAATGCGATGACACTCCAGTAGACAAAATAAACCCCCGGACCGATCGGGCGCAAGCGGGTCTCCAGGATGGTATGGCTGCCCTTTGGGATGAACCCGTTGCCGATACTCACCTTCTGGCCCCGACGGCTTTTGACGATGAGATGGGAAAAGACCGGTTCGATGCCGGCATCGAACCAGATGGTGACGAGACGGGGGGGCACCTTGAGCCGGGCCCCCACATGGGGGTCCGAGCGTTCGGGAAAAGCATGGGCAAAGGCGGCAGGTCCCATGAAGAACAGGATCGGCAGAAGGAGGCCAGCAATCCTCCGGACCGTACGAGGGGTCATTGGATGGTTCATGAGCGATCTCCAAAAAGGGGAGCCCCGAGTGTCTTCGGGAACAGGTCATCGAAGTAAAAGTCAACCCCGACGACGATGCCCAGTCGGTTGCCGCTCGCTGCATTGACCGGAAGTTCGAGTTCAACCCCCCATTGCAGGTAGTGGCCGATCCAGATCAAGCCCGGGTCGATATCCCCCGTTGTCCGGGCCGGACAGTCGGCATCCAGGCAGGTCTGCATGGGAATCTCGACGATGGGAACCATGTTGTTGAAGGGTGCCCCGATCCCTTCGTAGCGTACGAAATCCTGGAGGTACGGGATGCTGTACTGAAGGGAAAAATCCCAGTTGAGGACACGGGGAGCCAGGGCCGAGGAGCTCGGGATGTTTTCGGAGATGGCTCCCGTAATGGCAAAGGGGGTGAGGTACCGGAGTGAAAAGGGCAGGAAACCGAAGCCTTGGCCAAAGGCAAACTCGGGCGTGTAGACAGAGTCCGGAGAACCGATGGCGCTGCTGCCGCTGCCTCCGAAAGTATCCGTAAACTGCACGAGGCCAATCGATTCCGTCGACGGGATCTTGTAGAGCTGGTAGGCGGCGCCCAATGTCCAGTTGTCCCAGCCCCTGAGCGGAGGGCCGGTTGCGGGCTCGACCTGCTGGTAGTCCGTACCCACCACGAGCCCGAAACGCCGGGTCAGTGTCTTGGCATAACCGAGAGAGAGACTGTCCGTGATTCCCTGGGGTCCTGGCAGGCTGTTGAAGACGAAAGGCAGTTCATCCGCCACGCCGGGATCATCAAAGGTCAGCGTGGCCGGAAACACCCGCTCGCCGACCACGGCATGGGCGGCTGCAACCGGAGCGGCCACCCCGTAGGCCACGAGCAGAATCCCGAGCGTCCACGCCCACACCAGAGCAACAACCCCGTTGCTGAGAAGGAGCCGCGGTCCGCGAATCTCCTGCCGCTTCCCGTACCGGGAAACCCGTACCACGTTTTTCACCACGCTTTCCCCACCTGAGGACAGGCACGGTCCCCTTCCGGGGAAGCCCGTCTTGTTTGAGTGACCAGACCCCGGCCTGAAGACCGGGCTTCCGGAATCTCCCGCTCCTAGGTAAGGACGGGTGGTGCGCGGCTACGGGTTGTGAGAGGGAGAGGGAACGGTGGAAGCGTCGATGGGTGCGGCAGCACCCGCCCACCGAGACGGTAGAGGACCGGGGCCGTGAAGGAAGGAACCAGCCTGGGCACCACTGTTGTTCCATGGGCCATGACTTGGCAGACGGGACACAAAAGACGCCCCAGGCTGGTCCGGTGGTGGATCAGCCCACTCAGGGCATAGATGCTGGTACAGGCCACGAGGACTGCCCATGCCATCGCGTGGACGCCGGACCGATGGAGCGTACGCCCGGCCGGCCTCAAACGCCGCTTCCCGATAAACCCAACCCCCAAGGCCCGCTGCTTCGGGCAGCGGGCCTTGGGAAGGAGATCCGGTCCAATGTCATGAAGCGTCCCAGACCTTACATCCGGGGGACAGGGGGGACGGGCGGAAACCGGACCGGGCTTCCGACCGGAAGACTGGCCAGCCCTTGGGCGTAGGCCGCCCGGTTCCAGCTCTCGACGGCTGTCCGGATCCGGGTGTTGAACTGGTGCAGGACCGATCCGACCCGCTCCCGGTCATGACGGATCAGGGCCAGGACCTGGGCGCGTGGTTTCTCGCCCCAGCCGAACGCCGACATGCCGTAGAGTGCGGAGACATGCATGTGCAGGCGGGTATAGTGCCGGAGGAAGTCCTCGGACGCACCATGCTGGGTTTTCGGATTCCAGAGCGGGGCTTCAAAGCTCATCAGGGTTTTGCGCAGAGACACCGCCTGCCGGATCAGGGAACCATGGGCCCGTCGGAACGTGGCGTCTCCGTTGCCCCGGGCAATCACCGCTCCGAGCCCGGCCTCAAATGCATGGAGCCGGTTGAGGACCGTATTCAGGGCGGAAACCACCGAGCGCATCTCGAGACCCGCATGGGTATTGGCCCGGTAGGTCGACAGCGGCACCGGATAGCGCGGATCGGGCATCACATGCGCGGTGGTCGTCTCCGTCCGGCCTCCCACCGTGACGGAGATCCGGTAGACTCCCGGAACCACACGCGGGCCGAAACTGCCGCCAAAGAATCCTCCCCGCGACTTGGGCATGAGAGAAAGCGGAGTGGGCCCCTTGTAAATGAGGTTCCAGACCGTCTCATTGACCCCGGAGTGGGCGGGCCCCCAGAGGGTATTGATTTTCTGGCCCGAGCTGGACCGGATCACGATCTTCACGGGAGTTTCGTGACGAGCCCGCTCGGTCGGAGTCGGCTTGTGTGCCTTTTTCAGGTAATAACTGATGACCACGCCCGTGGGCGCATTGGGTCCCCGGAAATGGGCCGGTCCGACACTGTTCGTATGACTTGCATAAAGCTCGTAGCCGACAGAAGGCGTAAACAGGTGGAATGCCGCCCGGGACACGGCGTGGTCAAATTGCTCGATCGGGCGGAGATTGTCAAGCACCCACATCCCGCGCCCGTGTGTCGCAAGAACCAGACTGTGGAGCGGCTTCACAAACTGGAGGTCCATGACCGGGGAAGTGGTCAGGTTCGCGTGCAGCCGTTGCCAGTGACGCCCGCCGTTCAGGGAGTAGTACAGGCCCTGCATGGTCCCGGCCATCAGCAGATTAGCGTCATTGGGATCCTGCCGGACAACCAGAACGGAGGAATCCGGCAAACCGTTCGTCAGGCGGTGCCAGCTCTGGCCATAGTTCTCCGTCTTGAATACATAGGGCCGGTTGTTTCCGAGCTCATGGGCATCAAAGGCCACGAACGCGGTACCAGCATGGAAGGGGGAAACCGTGACATGGTAGACCCGTGCCCAGGCAGGCGCACCGGAAGGGGTGACCCTCGACCAATGTGCCCCTCCGTTGCGGGACACCCAGACCCAGCCGTCGTCGGTTCCCACCCAGATCACGTTCGGATTGGTGGGGGCAAGCGTGATCGACTGGATGGTGTCATACGTCTCCGCACCGGACATGTCCTTGGTGACCGGTCCGCCCGTGGGTCCTTGTTTCGCCTTCACATCCCGGGTGAGATCCGGGCTGATCACGTTCCAGTGCCGGCCGCCATCCATGCTGTGAAACACAACATCGGCACCGATATAAATACTGTTCGGATCCGTCGGAGAAACCGCGATGGGCGAGGTCCAGTCAAACCGGTACTTTTGCTTGGCCATGACCTTGCCGGACAGGATATCGCCGGCCAGGATGTCCCGGACGTAGGGGTTGATGCTGCGGGCCCGGCGGGTGATCCGGTTATAGCGGGTCAGGTCTCCGTCGTCCGTTGTCGCATAGATGATATTGGGATCGCTGGGAGCGGGCACCACATACTGACCATCCCCGCCGGAAATCTGGAACCAGTCCTGGGCACCGACCACGCCCCCGCGACGATAGTCACTGGAGGCGCCACACCAGGCATTGTTGTCCTGGAGACCTCCACAGACCAGAAACGGCATCACGCGATCGGCTACGGCTACTTGGTAGAACTGTTCGATCGGCAGGTTGCCCAGAAACCGCCAGTGTTTCCCACCCGTCGTGGACAGGTAGACCCCACCGTCATTCCCCTGGATGATACGGTCGGGATCGTGGGGATCGATCCAGATCGCGTGGTGGTCCACGTGGACGCCGGGATCCGCATAGAAGGAAGTCACTCCACCGTTTGTGCTTTCCATCATTTTCATCGAAAGCATGAACAGCCGTTCCGGGTTGTTCGGCATGACGGCAAGATCGGTGAAGTAGAAAGGCCGCACATCGTCGTTATGGTTATCACTGACCTCGGTCCAGCGAGTCCCTGCATCGTGGGAAACCCATAGGACGCCACCTTTCGCCTGGATCACGGCGTAGACGGTGGCCGGTTGGCTGGGCGCAAACGCAATCGCGCTCCGGCCGATCGGACCCTGGGGCAGGCCACGGGTCAGACGGGTCCAGTGCAGGCCGCCATCGATGGATCGATAGAGACCGCCGGACCGGCCCCCGCTCACGAGCAGCCACGGATAGCGCTGAAGCGGCCACATGCCGGCGATCAGCACCCGTGGGTTTCCTGGCTCAAAAGTGATATCCGAGCATCCGGTGTGGGGGTTGAGGTAGAGGACTTTCCGCCAATGGTGCCCGCCATCGTCCGTCATGAAAACACCACGGTCAGAACCCGGTTTCCAGAGGTCGCCCGTCGCACAGACGAAAACATTATTCGCATCGTCGGGGTTGACCGCGATGGCACCGATCTGCCCGACCTGGGCCAGTCCCCGGTTTTCCCAAGTCATTCCACCATTCGGTGAAAAGAAGACCCCCGCGCCGTTGATGACGTCATTGCGCGGATTGCTTTCCCCGGTCCCGACCCAAACCCAGTTCGGATGGTGGGGATCGAGCGTGACCGCCCCGATCGAGGCGGTTGGGCCGTGATCAAAGATGTTCTTCCAGCTGTCGCCGCCATCGGTGGTCTTCCAGACTCCACCGCCCGCCGTCCCGACATAGTAGAGGTTCCGGTTCCCTGCCACTCCGACCACACTGGTCACCCGTCCACCCGCTACAGCGGGACCCAGGTTGCGGAACATGAGATGGCGGAAGGGGCCATGGCCCCAAGTGGCCCAAGCCGGCCCCGCCAAGGTGAGCGCAAAGGTGAGCACAACCAAGTTGAAAACGGACTTTTTCATGAAGGGTCCTCGATATTATTGGCGACAAGAGGAACGGATTCTGGCACGACACCAGGTTGGATACGGAAAATCCCCAGAAGTTCCAGCCCTCAACCTCGGTGGGGGTTCCTTTGGGGGACCCGGTGTCCTGGCACCCGTTTCCACGGGCACAAACACAAGCCTTAGAATAGACGCTTCCATGCCTGAAATCCACCCTCACCCGCACGAGACCCACCGGGAGGCGGACTCTCTTCCCGCTCCATCCCCTGCCCCCCGAGAACGGGCCCGGCTCCGGATCCTCATGCTGTGCCACTCCCCGTCGTGGGGTGGACTGGAACGGGAGGTCGGCTGGTTGTCCCAAGCACTCGCCGAAAGGGGGCATGCGCTCACGCTGGGCGTGCTCCCTGGCAGTCCGCTGGCCCGGTTTGCGGATAAGGCCGGGCTTGCCACCCTTTCCGCTGAACTGCCAAGGTACCCCGGACTCCGGTTGTGGGCCCTCATCCGCTGGATCCGCCGCAACCATCCCGATCTCGTTCACGTCCATACCAGCGAGGACCTGCGCCTTGCCTGGCTCGCGCTATCCTTGGACCCGACCCACCCCCCCCTCTACCTGACCCGGCACATGGGGCTCAAGCACCGTCGGGCCGGATATTTCAACCGGAGGATCTACCAGCGGATCCGCCGCCTCTACGCGATTTCGAGCTACGTGGCCCAAGGCTTGTACCAAAACGTTCCGATCCCCTCCGACCGGATCCGAATTCTCCCGCCCGGCACTTGGACCGGCCGTCTTGTCCACCCACCCTGCTCCCCGGCCGAGGCTCGAAAACAGCTCGGTATCCGCACCCCGACCCAAGGACCCGTGATCGGCATGCTGGGACGCATCACCCCCATGAAGGGCCATCTCGAATTTCTTGAAGCCCTGTACCAGATCCGGACCAGGCACCCCGAGATCGGTTTCCAAGTGCTCATCGCGGGGGATGCCGGAGCCGATCCCCGGGAACAACGGCTCCTTGAGACCATCCGGGCACGGGTCCACGACTACGGATTGTCCGACCGAGTCCAACTGATCGGTGAGGTGAACGAATCCACGGTCGCACTGATCGCGATGGACCTTTTTGCCTTCCCCTCGCATCTGGAATCCTTTGGCATGGCCCTGGTAGAGGCCATGGCCTGCGGCCTTCCCATCGTGGCCTATGCCGCAGGTGGAGTCATGGACATCGTCGAACCCGACCGGACCGGACTCCTGGTTCCCGTCCGGAACGTGCCTGCCCTGGCGCAGGCCATGCTCAGGCTAATTCAGGACGAGACCCTCTGCCGCCGCCTCGGCCAGAACGCGCGCGCGGCTGCCGACCGCTGGGATATCCGGCAGATCGCAGCTGCTTATGAGGCCGATTTCTACGGCGACTCCGATGATCCGGACTCCCGGTCTCACGGGAAGAACGGATAATCGCGGGCGCAGTCCGAATCCCGTCTCTCAGCCACCCCCTCCGAAAAACCCGGGCAGGATCTCCTGGTCGCTGGTCGACGGGTCGGCCCGGACCAAGGCCGGATCCGTGGTCACGATGATCACGCCCGCCATGGGTGTGCCAAACCCGCCCACCGTCGGCCGCTTGATCGGTACATACACACCGCCCGGTCCCCGTACCAGCTCGGCGTGGACGGGGCAATAGTAAAAATCGAAGCCGGGATGGTGAAAACGGAAGGTCAGTGTGTGCACCGGATGGGAAGGGCCCGGCGTACCATCCAGGACTCCCGTGAACCGGGGATCAGGCTTGCCCGTGAGCGGGTTGTACCCCTGGACCATATGAAGCCCGGTATCCTCGTTCACGAATACCACAGGCTGGCCCGGATACACAGCGACCACGCTTTCCAGGAAAACGTTTTCGCCGTTCATGTGGATGTAGACCGGACGCGGGGGCAGGGCTGCCGCAAAGACGGTGGGTGCGAACACGAGCACGACCCAGCTGAGAAAGATCCCCCCGGTCCAAAGCCGGGTTTCGGACAGGAAACGGGAAACACGATGCATGGGCATTCTCCGGATCAGGGTTTCGCGTAGGCTCACTACAGACATCGGATTCAGGATAACCGACCTGGCGCCGACCGTCCACCCGGATTGCACCGCACCCTGCGACAACGGTCTAGAATAGGAACGGGACCGCATCCGTTTTCCCACGGATTTTCGCATGATGAAACTGTTCTTGAGTCCGACTTCCCCCTTTGCCCGGAAAGTCAAGGTGGCCCTGATGGAGAAAAACCTCATCCGGGAAGTCGAGGAGATCCGCGTGGATCCCTGGTCCTCGCCGGCGGAACTGGTCCAGGCCAACCCGCTTTGCCAAGTTCCCACTCTCGTGACCGATGAAGGACTCGCACTCGCGAACAGCGACTCCATTCTGGCCTGGCTGGAGCATCACACGCCCCAACCGGCCCTGCTGCCTTCAGGCGACCCGGAACGGGGACACGCCATGGCGATTGCCGCCCAAGCCCAGGGCCTCATGCAGTACACGGTCGACATTGTGCTGGAAAGAAGGCGCCCCACGGCCCAACGATCGGTCACGTTCACCGACCGCCGGATGGCCGCGATCATGCGTGTGGTGACCGCTTTGGGTGGGGAGTGGATGCCCATCCCCGGGTTTGGGATCGATGGAATCGGAGTGGCCTGTGCCTTGGGCTATCTCGACCTCCGGCTCCCCGAATACCCCTGGCGTGAAGTGTCCCCGGAACTCGCCCGTTGGTATGCCGGGGTGGTCTCCCGTCCTTCCCTCAAGGCCAGTGCCCCGCCCACCTGAACAGGCCGGAACCCCGTCTATGGCATAATGACCGGTCCGGAGAAGGCGCGGGCATGCGGTCGGCCTGTCAGGTCCACTCTGCGGAAAACCCCGCACCTCCGGACAGAAAACCTATCCATCCTGACTCCGGGTCACCCGCAGGTCGGGCGAAACCGGTACGGAACACAACCTCTCAAGCGATCGGCCATGAACTTTCTCATTGCAGATGGGGTGTCGCCAAGTGGTAAGGCACGGGGTTTTGATCCCCGCATTCGCAGGTTCGAATCCTGCCACCCCAGCCATCCGGCCCGAGGCCGGCCAGCGTTCCGGATCCGCGGAACCGGGGTGGGTTCATGGACCACGTGATCCGTAACCCACGTCCGTTCAATGCCGGTCAGGTCATGATTTGTGCCGGCAATGCCAACCCGCCATTGGCCCAGAATATCGCAGCGCACCTGCAGCTGCCCTTGGCCCGGATCCAGGTCGGCCGCTTCAGCGATGCCGAGGTGCAGGTCGAAATCCTCGAGAATGTCCGCGGTCGCGATGTCTTCGTCGTCCAGTCCACCTCGCCTCCCGCGAACGACCATCTCATGGAGCTCCTGGTCCTGGTCGATGCCCTGAGAAGGGCGTCAGCGGCACGGATCACCGCCCTCGTCCCCTACTTTGGATACGCCCGGCAGGACCGCCGCATGCGGTCGGCCCGGGTTCCCATCACCGCCAAACTGGTCGCCAACCTGATGGTGACGGCCGGCATCGACCGGCTCGTGGCGGTGGATGTCCACTCGGACCAGATCCAGGGCTTTTTCGACATTCCCTTCGACAATGTCTATGCCTCTCCGGTGCTTCTCAGCGACATCTGGAAACGCAAGTACCCGAATCTCATCGTCGTCTCCCCGGACATCGGCGGCGTCGCCCGGGCACGCGCCCTGGCCAAACGGCTGGACGACCGGGATCTGGCCATCATCGACAAGCGTCGCCCCCGGCCGAACGAATCGGAAGTGATGAACATCATCGGGGATGTCGAGGGGCACGACTGCATCATCGTCGATGATATCGTGGACACTGCGGGTACCCTGGCCCTGGCGGCCGGAGCCCTCAAGCGTCATGGTGCCCGAAGCGTCGCGGCGTACGTCACCCACCCGGTCCTGTCGGGCCCGGCGGTGCCGAACCTTCAGCAATCCGAACTGGACGAACTCGTCGTGACGGACTCCATTCCGTTGCCCGAGGAGGCCCGCCGTTGTCCCAAAATCCGACAGCTCGGAATCGGCGAGCTGCTTGCGGAAACCGTCCGCCGGATCCATGACGAGGAATCCGTGAGCTCCCTGTATGTCGACTGACTCACCCGTTTTTCTCCGGACCGCCGGTCGCAGCGGTTCGGTTCATTCCACCGGATGACCGAGGAGGTTCCATGTCAAAACATTTTGTCCTGAATGCCCAGGATCGACGGGATGCGGGGAAAGGTGCGAGCCGCCGCCTGCGTCGCAACGGTCTCGTTCCCTCCATCTTGTACGGAGGGGAGGACACGCCCCGGCCCCTCAGTCTCAGCGCCCACGAACTCGGGCACCTGCTGGCCGACGAGGCGTTCTACTCCAGCATCCTCGAAATCCGCCTCGACGGCCAGTCTCTCCAGGCCGTGCTCAAGGATCTCCAGCGCAATCCGGTCAAAGGGGATGCCACCCACGTGGATCTCCAGCGAGTCCGTTCCGACCAGGCGGTCCGGATGCATATCCCGTTGCACTTCAAGGGCGAAAGCGTGGCGGTCGGGGTCAAGCAGGGGGGTGGCGTATTGTCCAAGAACCTGATCGAGGTCGAGGTGTCGTGCCTGCCCAAGGACCTTCCGGAGTTCCTCGAGGTCGACGTGAGTGCCCTCGAGATCGGACAGGCCATCCACCTCTCCCAGATCCCGCTGCCCGAGAACGTGACCCTGGTCGAACTGCAGCATGGGGCCGAGCATGACCTTCCGGTCGTGGCCGTCCACCATGCCCGAGTCACCCAAGCCAGCGAAGATGCCGAGGTCGCTCCAGTCAGCGCAGAGGTTCCCGTCATCGGGGAAGAAAAAGAAGGATCGGCTCCCCCATCGTCCGCCTGAGTGGCAACCCCAGAAACCCTGACGGTGATTCCCAGGGCAATGGCGGCCTTGGGAAATCCCGGACCTGAATACCCGCTCAGCCGGCACAATGCCGGCTTCTGGTTCGCCGACCGGCTGGCTGCCACGGCCGGGAGCCGATTCCGTCCTGATCGCCGACTGGGCGGAGATGTAGCCCGTGTCGATCTCTCCGGACACGAGATCCGGATCCTCAAGCCCATGACCTTCATGAACCAGAGCGGGGGTCCGGTGGGTGCCTTCTGCGGCTACTTCCGGATTCCCGTGGAATCCCTGCTCGTGATCCACGACGATCTGGACCTGCCCACGGGAACCCTCCGGCTCAAGCGGGGTGGGGGACACGGCGGGCACAACGGGCTACGCGACATCATCGCCCGCTGTGGCAGCGGGTTCATGCGGCTCCGGATCGGCATCGGACGCCCCCCGCCCGGAATCAACCCAGTTGACTATGTCCTGTCACGACCGGATTCGGAGGATGAGTCGCTTCTCCTGGCGGCAGTGGAGTCCGGGATCAGCCTGCTCCCCCTGCTTTTTGAAAAGGGCATGGAATCGGTCATGCAGGCCCTCCACACCCGGCGTCCACCCTCCGGACCGGCCCCGGAATCCGGATCATGAGTCTCCGGGCCGGCATCGTGGGGCTACCCAACGTCGGCAAGTCGACGCTGTATAACGCGCTCACCCACGCCGGGGTCGCCGCTGCCAACTATCCCTTCTGCACCATCGACCCCAACATCGGGGTGATCCCTGTCCCGGATCCACGTCTCGATGCGTTGGCCCGCCTCGTCCATCCGGAGCGGATCATCCCCGCCACCGTCGAATGCGTCGACATCGCGGGACTCGTAGCCGGGGCTTCCCGGGGCGAAGGGCTCGGCAACCAGTTTCTGGCCCATATCCGCGAAACCGACGCCATCATCGAGGTCGTCCGCTGCTTCGAATCTGAAACCGTGATTCACGTTGGCGGCAAGGTCGATCCACTGTCGGACATCGCCGTCATCGAGACCGAGCTCGCCCTGGCGGATCTCGCAACGGTCGAGCGGGCACTCACCCGTGCCCTGTCCCAGGCCAAGTCCGGGAACCGGGAGACACAGGAACGGGCCGCTCTCTTCGAACGCGTCCGGAGGCGGCTTGACGAAGGGGGTTGGGTACGGACACTCGATCTCAGCGAATCCGAACAGCGGGAAGTCCTCGCTCTCCAGCTGCTCACCCACAAACCGGTGCTGTACCTGGCCAACGTCGGTGAGGACCGGACCCGGCCACAGGTCCAGGCATGGATGGAGGCGCTCGAAAACCACACCCGCTCCCAAGGGTCCCGGCTCGTTGCCATCTCCACACAGATCGAAAATGAGCTGGCCGAACTGTCCCCCGACGAGCAACGGACGTTCCTGGCCGAACTGGGGTATGACGAGCCCGGACTCAACCGCCTGATCCGCGCCATTTATGAACTCCTGGGCCTCGAAACCTTCTTCACGGCCGGACCGAAGGAGGTGCGCGCCTGGACCGTCCCACGGGGGACCCCGGCACCCCAAGCAGCGGGCGTGATCCATTCGGACTTCGAGCGCGGCTTCATCTCGGCCGAAGTGGTCGCCTACGAGGATTTCTTGTCCTCGGGCAGTGAATCCGCGGCACGGGCGGCTGGCAAACTCCGCCTTGAAGGCCGGGATTACGTGGTCCGTGATGGCGATGTCGTCCATTTCCGCTTCAACGTCTGAGAGAACACAGGTTTCCTTGACGTTTGGCACCGTTTCCCGGGACAATGGTAGATTCCGATTCAGGCTACGTAGCTCAGCCGGTTAGAGCGCGGCACTCATAATGCTGAGGTCGGTGGTTCGAGTCCACCCGTAGCCACCATTGTTATCAATGAGTTGGGGGGTTGAGTTCGGTTTTTTCCCGCCGTTTCTCTTGCTTCTAAAATTTAGTTAGGGTTTGCCATAGCGACGCCATATGGTGATATTGTGAACAGCGTCGAAAAGCGTCTTTCGCAGATGCGCGCCCAACCCGAAAGGGGATTGGCAGATCGAGGATCTGGAGACGGTCGCCTCATCATTGGAAGTGCGGGTTAGGAAATCCGGCGGTAGTCATGCCGTATTTTCGCATCCCGCTGCGACCCTGCGCGTCGACCCATCAAGCCGATTTACATTCGCCAGTTTGTCGATTTGGTCGATGGGATTCGAGGTGCGCCGTGAGCAACATACCCGCATTCGACAGCTATCCCTTCAGTGTTGAGCCGCTGCCGACAGAGGAGGGCGGTGGCTATGCCATCACTTTCCCGGGTCTGCCGGGCTGCATCTCCGCTGGCGAAACCGTTGCCCAGGCGATCGCCAATGGTCGAGAAGCTTTTCAAGCGTGGATGGAATCGATCATCGAGGATGGCAAGCCGATCCCTGAGCCCCACGCCCACGGTGCTGCGGACCCGGCGAAATTCGTACTTCGTTTGCCGCGCACGCTACACAATCGCCTGACCTCGCGCGAATCAGCCGAAGGTGTCAGCCTGAATTCTCTGGTCCAGACATACGTTGCCGAAGGCTTGGGT
>JAKATI010000012.1 GCA_021828045.1 Pseudomonadota bacterium
CCTCGCTCTTCTCCAAGCGACCGTGCTCTGCCGTGCGTCGGGCTTCGAGCTCGACCCTCCGTTCTTCGAGCGCGCGGATCTCCCGGTCATAGGCAAAGACCGAGCCCAGCCCCCGGTCTCCCCGGTGGATCGCCATCCAGTGACGCCCCACCACGACTCCCTGGGGGGTGACCCAGTATTCCGACTGCCCGAGTTCCTGGCGCCGGGAGAGCGCTTCCCCGACCGAAGATGCCTGCCGCATGCCGTCCAGGAAAGCGGCCATGTCCATGCTCTGACTCCGGATGGGGGAGGCGGCCGATGCGGGTTGCGGGGAGGAGGTGAGGCCGGTCGCCGGTTCGATCAGCATGGCGGAACTTCCGGGCAGCTCCGCAAAGGAGTCCGCAAAGGGTTCGAGCGCATCGACACAAACAGCCTTGAGGCGCTCCCCGAGGACCGCCTGCGCCATGGCTTCGAATCCGGCCTCGACCTCGATCCGTTCGACGAGGCGCGGCCGGTCCGCGAGCCCCTTCTCTGCAAGCCAGCCCCGGATCTCGTCTCCCTCGAAGGCAAGCGCAGCCTCGCGGAGCTGCTCCTGCGCCTGCAGGCGACCTCTGGCCTGCTCGAGGGCCCGCTCGGTCTCGCGGAGTTCCGCTTCGCATTCGTGGACCCGGACCCGGGCCGACTCGAGGCTTTGCTTGAGCTCGGCGAGCCCCGCCTCCCGTTCCGTCTTCTCCCGGAGCCCGGCCTCATGCTGAGCTCCCACCTGGTCCCGCTTCCGGCGCAGCGCATCGGTCCCCCCGCCGGTGAGCCGCTCCTCGCACTCGCGGAGCTGGTTTTCGAGCTCGCTTCGCTGTTCTTGAACATGTTCGGCATTGACCCGGCCCACCTCCGCATCCCGCCGGGCCTGCGCCAGATCCTCCCGGAGGAGGCCCAGGCGTTCGTCCAGGCGACGGCGTTCTTCCTCCCGGGACTGGAACCCGGCCTGGGCCCGGGTCGACTCCTCCCGGGTGGAGGACCGTGCTTTCCGGCTCTCGTCGAGCCTCGCCTCGAGCTGCGCCAGGCTTGCCTGCTCCCCAGCCAAACGCTCCCGGAGCCGTTTTTGCTCGGCCTCAAGCCGTTCGTGCTCCTGGGCCCGGTGCTGGCGTTCCAGTTCACGGGTCTTCTCGCGGGTCTCGATCTCGTGGATCTTCTGTTCGAGCCGGCGGCATTGGGACTGGGCCTTGTCGTAGTCGGCCATCAGCTCGCGTTCGCGCTCTCCCTGGACGATGAACTCGACGTCGATCCCCGCCTGGACCGCTTTCACCTCCTCCAGCCTCTGTTCCGCCTCGCGGACCCGTCCGTCGGCGTCTTCGAGGCTGCGCGAAAACTCCCGCTTTTGCAGGATGAACAGGCGGCTCGTCTGGGTGCGACGGCTTTCGCGAAGGGTCCGGAAACGTTCGGCCTGGCGGGCCTGCTGGGCGAGTTGACCCAGCCGCTTCGTGTGCTGGTCCCGGATCTCGCGGACCGACTCCAGGGTCTCGGTCGTCTGCTCGATCTTGGCCAGGGTTTCCCGGCGGCGCTCCTTGTACTTGGACACGCCGGCGGCCTCTTCCAGGAAACTCCGCCATTCCTGGGGGTGGAGATCGATGAGCCGGGAGATCGTGCCCTGCTCGATGATGGCATAGCTCCGCGGTCCAAGACCGGTACCGAGGAACAGGTCGGTGATGTTCCGGCGCAGGCACAAGGAGCCGTTCAGGTAGTACTGGGAGACCCCGTCCCGGCCGACTTCACGACGGACCGAAATCTCGCTGAAGGCCGCATACTCGCCTCCCAGACGCCCGTCACTGTTGTCGAAGACGAGTTCGACCGAGGCCCACCCGGCCCGATCCCGGGCATGGGAACCGTTGAAGATGACGTCCGGCATGGCGTCACCCCGCAGGTTCTTGGCCGAGCTTTCACCCAGGACCCAGCGAACCGCATCGATGAGATTGGACTTGCCGGCTCCGTTGGGTCCGGTGATGGCCACGACGGGTTTCGGAAACTCCAGGCTTGAGGGATCGGCAAAGGACTTGAACCCGCTCAGTCTGATTTTTTGTAGCCGCATGCCGCCTCGGACCCGTATCGGGAAACCCCGTGAAAGTGTAAATTGATCATTCCGCGCTTTTCCCACCTGGCCAGATCCGTGACCCAAAGCCCGAGCCGCCTACTGTCCACCTTCCCCAACCCGGAGCCCGGGCGGGACTACCTCATCCGGATGGAAATCCCGGAGTTCACCTGCCTCTGCCCGCTCACCGGTCAACCGGACTTCGCCGTGCTTCACCTCGCCTACATCCCGGACGGGCTCTGTCTCGAACTCAAGGCGCTCAAGCTCTACGTCTGGTCCTTCCGGGACGAAGGGGCGTTTCATGAGGCGGTAACCAACCGCATTCTAAACGACCTCGTGACCGCCTGCCAGCCGCGCTATCTCCGAGTGGAGGCCTGTTTCCACGTCCGTGGGGGAATTCGCACGACGGTCCTGGCCGAACACCGCAAGACGGGCTGGAGCGGCCCTCTGCCACTCCGGGACCCCGACCCCGCACGGGATTCCTTGATCTGAGCCCGGGAACCTCCGCTCCCGGGGATTCATCTGGCGGGCCGAGACTGCTATAATTCCGGTTTAGCCAAACGGATTCATTTCCAAGGCCCCACCAGGCACACCGATGTCCCCCAGCAAAAAAACCACGCGCCCCGCGCCTTCTGGAAACGGATCGAAACCCCGGAACACACGTGCTCCAAAGGCTCTCAAAAAGAGCAGGACCCGCTCTCCGGAACCCGCCTCCCGGCCCGCGAAAGATTCGCCCGACTCCTCCTTTTTGAGCACGCTCGGGGAGGGCATCGCGCCGTATCCGCTCCGCGAGGGCGAGAGCTACATGAATGCCGCGCAGAAGGAGCACTTCCAGCGGATTCTCACGACCTGGAAGCAGGATCTCATGGAAGAAGTCGACCGGACCGTCCATCACATGCAGGACGAGGCCATGAATTTCCCGGATCCCAACGACCGGGCCACGCAGGAGTCCGAGTTCAGCCTCGAACTCCGGACCCGGGACCGGGAACGCAAGCTCATCCGGAAAATTGACGAAGCGCTCCTCAAGCTGGAAACCGACGAATACGGCTATTGCGAGCGCTGCGGGATCGAAATCGGAATCCGCCGTCTCGAGGCCCGCCCGATCGCCACCCAGTGCATCGACTGTAAAACCATCGAAGAAATCCGGGAAAAACAGCTGAGCGGCTAGGGGCCCCTGGGGCTTCGGCATGATCCGGGAAAGCGCTTTCCGTCCGGCCTGGTGGTTGCCCAACGGACACGCCCAGACCCTGTATGCCGCCTTGGGCCGATGGGTACGCGGCTCGCCGGTCCGGATGGAGACCTTCGAATGGGCAGACGGAGACCGGACCCGGGGATTCTGGTCGGGCATCCGCCGTCCGGACGATTGCGGCACAACCGTGGTGCTGCTCCCCGGACTGGAAGGCGGAATCCGTTCGCCCTACATCCGGGGGCTGCTCCGCCGGCTGGCCAAAGACGGCCACCAAGTCTTGGTCCTCCCCTTCCGGGGCAGCGCCTCCAATCCCTCTTCGGGACCCCAAACCTACCATGCCGGCTGGACCCATGATCTCGAACGGATCGTCGCCCACCTGCTCGCCCGCGAACCGGAACGGGCGCTCGCCCTGGTCGGGTTCTCCCTGGGCGGCAACATGATGCTGCGATGGCTTGCCACCGATCCGCGGGCGGATGGCATCCGCCAGGCGATCGGGGTGAGCATCCCCTTTGACCTGTCCTGCACGGCGCACTGGCTCCGACGGGGAAGCGGCCGGCTTTATGAACGCTATCTGGTCGCGGGACTCCGGCGGAGTGCCCGCCGGCATCTTGGGGCCCATGGCCATCCGGTCCTGGACATCCGGAGTCTCGGCCGGCTCAAGACCTTTCTCGCCTTCGACGGACAGTTCGTGGCGCCACTCCATGGTTTTCGTGATGCCCTCGATTACTACCGCCAAACGAGCGCCCGTCCGCTTCTATCCCGGATCCGGACCCCCACCCTGCTCCTCCAGGCCCTGGACGATCCCCTGATCCCGGCCGGATGCCTGCCGGACGAATCGGAATGGGGACCCGAGACGGTTTTCGAGTGGAGCGAGCACGGCGGTCACGTCGGCTTCATCAGCGGACACTGTCCCCTGTGGGGGGCTGCCTGGCTCGAGGAGCGGATCGCCCAGGCGCTCGCCGGCCTGGCCCGGGGGACGCCCTAGCGTTCAGGGGTTCTGGTCGAGACCCTTCATGCTGAGCCGGACACGGCCCTGACGGTCCACCTCGAGCACGCGGACCTTGATCAGGTCCCCTTCCCGGAGACGGTCTCCCACTTTCTCCACCCGCTCTTCCGAAATCTGGGAGATATGGACGAGGCCATCTCGTCCGGGCAGGATGGTGACGAATGCGCCGAAGTCCATGAGCTTCACGACCTTGCCTTCGTAGATCTTTCCGACTTCGACGTCTGCCGTGATTTCCTCGATCCGGTGCTTGGCCGCCTCCGCCGAGGCCAGATTGACCGAAGCGATGCGAATGAAACCGTCATCCTCGATATCAATGGTGGTCCCCGTTTCCTCGGTGATGGCACGGACCACAGCGCCGCCGCGGCCGATGACTTCACGGATTTTTTCCGGGTTGATCTTCATGGTGAGGTAGCGCGGCGCCCATTCCGACATCTCCGCCCGGGGTTCGGACAAAACGCCGTTCATGACCTCGAGAATGTGGAGGCGTCCTTCGCGGGCCTGTTCCAGGGCGGCCTGCATGATGGCCCGGTTGATCCCCTCGATCTTGATGTCCATCTGGAGTGCCGTCACTCCCTGGCCGGTTCCGGCCACCTTGAAATCCATGTCCCCGAGATGGTCCTCGTCCCCGAGAATGTCGGTCAGGACGGCAAAGCGCTCCTCGCTCTTGATGAGACCCATCGCCACACCCGCCACCGGAGCCCGGATGGGGACCCCCGCATCCATGAGGGCGAGGCTGGTTCCGCAGACCGTCGCCATGGAACTCGACCCATTGGATTCGGTGATTTCCGAAACCACCCGAAGCACATAGGGGTACTGGGTCATGTCCGGCATGACCGCGAGGAGGGCCCGCTTGGCCAGCCGGCCATGCCCGATCTCGCGGCGCTTGGGCGAACTCAAAAACCCGGTCTCTCCGACCGCGTAGGGCGGAAAGTTGTAATGCAGCATGAAGGGTTCCCGACGCTCGCCTTCGAGCCCGTCGATGATCTGGGCATCCTTGGTCGTGCCGAGGGTGGTCACGACCAGGGCCTGGGTCTCGCCCCGGGTAAACAGGGCCGAACCATGGGTCCGGGGCAGAAAACCAGTGCTGACCTGGATGGGACGAACCTGGCGGGTCGTACGGCCGTCGATGCGGGGCTGTCCCGCGAGGATGCGGCCGCGGACAATTTCGCGCTCGATATCCTTGAAAATCTTCTTCGCGACATCCGGCCCCACAGGCACCCCGTCCGCGGACTCTCCCGGGACTGCCGCGAGGCTCGCGAGCAGCTGGGTCTCGATTTCGGCCAGACGTTTCTGCCGGGCGCTCTTTTCAGCCAATGAATAGGCGGCTTCGAGGGCATCCCGGCACTGGGTCCGGATCCGTCCGACCACGGCGGGATCGGAGGCGACCGGTGCCCACGTCCAGGGCGTGCGGCCGGCTTCCCGCTTGAGTTCCCGGATGCACTCGATGGCCACCTGCATCTGCTCGTGGCCAAACAGGACGGAATCCAGCATGACGGACTCGGGCAATTCCGAGGCTTCGGATTCCACCATGAGAACACCCCGCTCCGTGCCGGCGACCACGAGGTTCAACTGGGACTGGCCGAGATCCGTGGCCGGGGGATTGAGCAGGAAGCGGCCATCCCGGTAGCCGACCCGCGCGGCACCCAGGATGCCGTGAAAGGGAATGCCGGACAGCTCGATGGCGGCGGATGCCCCGATCAAGGCCGGGATGTCGGCATCGATCTCCGGATTCATGGAAATCACCGTGGCGATCACCTGGACCTCATGGGTAAAACCCTTGGGGAACAGGGGACGGATCGGACGGTCGATGAGGCGCGAGGTCAGGGTCTCCTTCTCGGTCGGGCGCCCTTCCCGCTTGAAAAAGCCGCCGGGGATCCGGCCCGCGGCATAGGTCCGTTCCAGGTAATTCACGGTCAGCGGGAAAAAATCCTGGCCCACCGCAGCCTCCCTCCGGGCCACGACCGTGGTGAGCACACAGGTATCGCCCATGGTCACGAGGACGGCGCCGTCGGCCTGCCGGGCAATGGCCCCGGTCTCGATCGTGACTGAATGGGGTCCATAGGCAAAAGACTTTTTCACCGTCATGGGCGGTTCAACCTCAAAGGATGGGTCGGATGGGTCGGGATTCGGGTGACGACAAGGCCGATCAGCGCCGGAGTCCGAGCTGACTGACCAACGTATCGTAACGCGAGGGATCTTTGCGGGCGAGATAGTCGAGCAGGCTGCGTCGGCGGTTCACCATCATGAGCAGCCCGCGACGGGAGTGGTGATCCTTCTTGTGCTTTTCGAAATGATCCGCGAGCCCGTTGATCCGTTGCGTGAGAAGCGCCACCTGGACCTCGGGAGAACCCGTATCCTGGCGCCCCCTCTGGAACTCACTCATGACGTCGGCTCTGGACGCGTTCGGGCGATCTTCTGGGGACATGGAAATGGACAATCAGCCTTGTAATAGCACCCATTTTGCTCCGGTCGCCCCTTTTCGCACAAGGCCCCGGAGTGTCTGCCAGGGTCGTCCCCCCCCTCGTGGGGTCCGGTTCTGGCCGTTGACCGGGAAAGCCGGGCGCCCGTGGGACAAAGCCGGAGAGCCCGCAGCCCGTCTACTCCGGAATCGGATCCGAGTCCCAGAAAGGCACCCGCCCGGTCGTAGAGCCGGAGTGGACCCGGTTCCACCGGACCCGAAATCCCGACCGGCTGTCCCCGGATGAGACGGTCGACCTCGCGGGGATCCAGCTCGAGACGTGGCAGGTGGGCGAGCGGCCAGTCGACGGGCCGGAGCCGGTCGCGGACCGGCTCGAGATTCTCCCAGGCCACGAGGTCTTCTTCCCGGAAGCATCCCGCCCGGAGCCGCCTGAGGCCGCTCACGTGGGCCACGGTGCCGAGGCTCCGGGCCCAGTCCTCGACCCAGCTCCGCACGTAGAGTCCGGGTCCGCACTCGAGCTCGAAGCGGGCCGTGGGCGGCACCCAGTCCAGGAGGCTCACCCGGAACACCTCGATGGGGCGGGAGGGACGTTCGACCTCGAGCTGCCGTCGCGCGAGACGGTAGAGGGGGACCCCCTTGTGCTTGAGGGCCGAGAACATGGGGGGAACCTGCAGGCTCGTCCCGGTCCGGCCGGCGAGATCCGAGGCCATCTCGTCGAAGCCGAGATCCGGGACGGGACCTTGGGCCAGAACCTCACCCTCCCGATCTCCCGTCCGGGTTTGTTGTCCCAGTCTCGCCTCGACCCGGTACAACTTGGGCGAGACCGCGAAGTAGGACAAGAAGCCCCGGGCCGCGCCGAGCGCAATGGGCAGAAGGCCCGTGGCCAGGGGGTCGAGCGTCCCCTGGTAGCCGCCCCGGACCCCGGGGCCGAGCCGCCTCCGGACCCTTTGGAGCGCCTGGTTGGATGTCCATCCGGGCGGCTTGTCAAAGGGGAGAATGCCATCGATCCGGCCCTCGGCTCCCCGGGACATCGCGACCTCAGCCCTCCGGGGGAGGATCGAGCGTGGCGAGGAGCTGTTCCACCCGCCGGACGGATTCGAGTTCCGTGTCGTATTCGAAGCGGATCTCCGGCACCACCCGGAGCCGAGCGTGCCGGCCGATCTCGCGTCGGATCCGCCCCCGGACGGCTTCGAGCGCGTCCTCCACGGCCGCCCGGGTCGCGGGGTCGCGTTCCGCCAGGACGAAGTAAAAACGGGCGAAACCGAGATCCGGACTCACGCGGACCCGGGTGATCGCCAGTGACCGGAAACGCTCGTCCCCGCAGTCACGGGCCAGCCACAGCCCCACCTGTTTCTGCAGTTCCCGGGCCACCCGCTGGCTGCGGTGCGGGGAGGACTTCATAGCGTCCGGTTCACCTCCACCCGCTCGAAGACTTCGATCTGGTCTCCGGGCTTGATGTCGTTATAGCCCTGGATGGCCATTCCGCACTCGGTCCCCGACTGGACATCACTCACGTCATCCTTGAAGCGCCGGAGGGAGGCAATCTCGCCCTCGAAAATCACCACCTGGTTCCGTAGCACCCGGGCCGACCGGTTCTTCAGGATGTGTCCTTCGATGACGAGACAGCCGGCCACCTGGCCGAAACGGGCCGCACGGAAGACTTCGCGCACCTGGGCCGTGCCCACGACCTGTTCGCGGACCTCGGGCTTGAGCAGACCACCCATGCGCTGACGCATGTCCTCGAGCACCTGGTAGATCACCCCGTAATAATCGACCTCGACCGCCTGTTCGGACAACGCCCGTTTCGCCACGGCATCGGCCCTGACGTTGAAGGCCAGAATACGGGCATGGGAGGCGGCGGCGAGATAGACATCGCCCTCGGTAATTCCACCGACGCCGCTGCTGACGATCTCGACCGCGATTTCCGGGGTCGAGAGCTCGGTCAGGGCGGACCGCAGGGCCTCAAGCGATCCCTGGACATCGGCCTTGAGCAGAACCGGGACGGTCTGGGCCACGGACTGGCCCAGCTGGGCAAAGGCCTCCTCGACGCCGACCGGTCCCTTCTGGCCCTGGAGACGGACGTTGCGCATTTTGCCCTGCCGGTATTCCGCAAGCTCGCGGGCCGTCTTCTCGTCGGCGACCACGGTCGCCCGGTCACCGGCGACCGGCGGGTTCGGGAAACCCAAAACCACGGCCGGGAGCGATGGGGTCACCTCGGTGATCCGGTCGCCCCGTTCATTGAACAGAGCCCGGACCCGTCCATACTCCTTGCCGGCCAGAAGGATCTGGCCGACCGAGAGCGTTCCCTGCTGGATCAGGATGGTGGCCGTGGTCCCGCGGCCCGTCTCGAGGCTGGCCTCCAGGACCACGCCCACGGCCCGACCCGTCCGCGGCGCCCTGAGTTCAAGCAGCTCGGCCTGGACCAGGATGGCATCCAGCAGCGCATCGATGCCCTCCCCGCTTTTGGCGGAAACCGGGACAAACAGGGTCTCTCCGCCCCATTCCTCGGGCAGGACCTCCTGCTGGGCCAGCTCGTTCTTGACCCGTTCCAAATCCGCCTCGGGTTTGTCGATCTTGTTGATGGCGACCACGATCGGCACCTTGGCGGCGCGGGCATGCTGGATGGCCTCGAGGGTCTGCGGCTTGACGCCGTCATCCGCCGCGACCACCAGGATCACGAGATCGGTGACCCGGGCCCCGCGGGCCCGCATGGCCGTGAAGGCGGCATGACCGGGAGTATCCAGGAAAGTGATCGAACCCTTGGGCGTATCCACGTGATAGGCGCCGATATGCTGGGTGATCCCGCCCAGCTCGCCCGCCGCCACCCGGGTACGCCGGATATAGTCGAGGAGCGAGGTCTTGCCATGATCGACATGCCCCATGATGGTCACGACGGGAGGCCGGGGCTCCGCCTGGTTGCTCTCGCTCTGGATGGCCTGGGAGAGGGCTTCCTCCAACGCGTCCTCGCGCACGACCTTCGCCCGGTGTCCCAGTTCCTCGATCACGAGAACGGCCGTGTCCTGGTCCAGCAGTTGATTGATGGTCGCAACCACCCCCATGCCGAAGAGGGTCTTGATCAGTTCAGCCGCCTTGACCCCGAGCCGTTGGGCCAGCTCGCCCACACTGATCGTCTCGGGCACCGCAATTTCCCGGACTTGGGGTTGTGGCGGAACCCGCTCCCCCTCGACCCGGCCGCGGGCCCGCGACCGGCCGCCCTCGCCTCCGGACTTGAGACTGAGCCGCCCGCCCGCCGGGGCTGCCGGCGGAACCGCAGGCTTGCCGTGTCCCTTGGCACGCTGGCGCTTGTCTTCCTCCTCGAGCTCCCGCTTGAGCTGTGCTTCCACGCGCCGCCGCTCCTCCTCCTGCCTCAGGCGCAACTCCTGTTCCTGCCGCTCGCGGGCTTCCCGTTCCCGCTGCTCCCGTTCCTGTTCGCGCTGGCGGTGTTCCTCGTCGAGGCGGGTCTTTTCCTGCATCTGCCGGCGCACTTCCTCCTCGCGCTGCACGGCGACCTGGCGCTCCTGTTCGATGGCCTCAAGCGCCCGTCGCCGGGATTCCTGCTCGAGCAGAACCTCCCGCTTGACATAGGTATGACGCTGCTTGACCTCGACGTTCACGGTCTTGCTGCGTCCCTGGGCTCCCGCGATCTTCAAGGCGCTGACCGAACGCCGTTTGAGGGTAATGCGGGAGGGGGCGGCATCGTCCCCCGCCTCGTGATGGCGGAGGAAATTGAGCAAGGTCATTTTCTGCTCATCGGTCACCGGTGCATCCGGGCCGGCAAACTCGATGCCGGCCTCGCGGAACTGAACGATGAGCCGGTCGACCGGCGTTCTCACGGAATCGGCAAATTCTCGGACCGTCTGGTCGGCCATGGCTCATGCCTCCCTGGATTCTTGGGCATCCGTTCCGAACCAGTGGGCACGGGCCGCCATGATGAGGCGTCCGGCCGCTTCCCGGTCGAGCCCCTCGAGACCCTCGAGGTCGTCGACGGCGAGCTCGGCCAAAGCATCCCGGCTCGCGATGCCCCGCTGGACCAGTCGTCCCGCGAGCACCGCATCGATCCCGGGAACCGAGAGGAGATCCGAGGCCTCGACCGCACTTTCCCGCGTTTCCTCGCTGGCGATGGCCTGCGTCAGGAGCAGGTCGCGGGCCCGGCCCCGGAGCTGTTCGACCAGTTCCTCGTCGAACTCGGGAATCGAACGCAACTCACCGATCGGAACGTACGCCACTTCCTCGACCGAGGAGAAGCCGGCCTGGGCCAGGAGACCCGCTACCTCGTCATCGATGTTGAGCTGTTCGACAAACAGGCGCCGGGCAGTCTCCAGTTCCGACTGCTTTTTCTCGAGCGCCTGCGTTTCGGTCAGGATGTTGAGCGACCAGCCGGTGAGCTGGCTGGCCAGCCGGACATTCTGCCCGCCGCGGCCGATGGCCTGGGACAGGCGGTTCTCATCCACGGCGATATCCATGCTGTGGGAATCCTCGTCCAGGGTGATCGAGCGCACCTCGGCCGGTGACATGGCGTTGATGACGAACTGGGCCGGGGAGTCGTCCCACTGGACGATATCGATCCGCTCACCGGCGAGTTCGTTGGAAACCGCCTGGACCCGGGCCCCGCGCATGCCCACACAGGCCCCCACGGCATCGACCCGGCTGTCCCGGCTCAAAACCGCGATCTTGGCCCGCTGTCCCGGATCGCGGGCTGCCCCCTTGATCTCGATCAGTCCCTGGCCGATTTCCGGCACCTCGAGCTTGAACAGCTCGATCAAAAGCTCGGGAGCGACGCGGCTCACCAGGAGAAGCGGACCGCGCGTGTCGGTGTTGAGCGCCCGCAGGTAACCGCGCAGGCGATCCCCCGGCCGCGGAACCTCGCGTGGAATCGTCTCGTCGCGGAGGATCACGGCTTCCGCCCCGGAAGAGAGCTCAATGTAGATATTGCCCCGTTCGACCCGCTTGACGGTACCCGAGACCAGTTGCCCGACCCGGTCCCGATAGGCCTCAATCACCTGGATCCGCTCCGCCTCGCGCACCTTCTGCACGATCACCTGTTTGGCCACCTGGGCGGCAATGCGGCCGAAGGGAATGGAAGGCAATGGCTCCTCGATGAACCCGCCGATCGCAACTTCGGGATCGCGTTCACGGGCCTGGGCGAGGCGGATCTGGCGCTCCGGGTCGAAGGGTTCACCCTCTGCTTCTGCTTCCTCCTCCTCTTCCTCCACCTCCGTCTCGGCCCCGACCGGCTCGTCGCCCACAACCTGCCAGCGTCGGTAGGTTTCGTAGTCACCACTCGTCCGGTTGATGGCCACCCGGGCATCGATGCGATCCCCGTGACGCTTGCGCGTCGCCGAAGCCAAAGCCGCCTCCAGTGCCTCGAAGATGGTCCCCGGGTCAACCCCCCGCTCGCTGGCGACGGAATCGACGACCGCCAAAATCTCTTTCCCCATGACGAACCTCACTCCCCGTTAAGTCGCTACCAAACGCGCCTTGCCGATCTGCTTCCAGGGAACCTTGAAGGAGACGCCTTCCGCCTCGATCTCGATACCCTCTTCACCCGCGGCCACGAGGCGTCCCGTCAGGCGGGCACGCCCTTCCCACAAGCCGTCAAACCGCAACCGCACCTTCTGTCCCACCACCTCTTCGAAGTCCCCCCGTCTCCGGAGCGGCCGGTCCGGACCGGGGGAGGAGACCTCGAGGCGATAGGGATGCCGGATGGGATCCTCGACATCCAAAAGCCCGGTCACCGCACGGCTCACCGCCTCGCAGTCATCGAGCCCGACCGCAGCCTTCCCGGGACGGTCGATATAGAGCCTCACGACCCCCCCTGTCCGGGTCAGACCGAGCTCGATTTCGAGGAGGTCATATCCCAGGGCCTGGACTTCCGGCTCGAGCAGCCGGAGCAGACTCTCGTATTGGGCCTGAGCCATGCCACCTCCCCCTATCCACAAAAACAAAAGGGGCCAAAGCCCCTTGTCTCCAGATCGCGATGGGTTCCTTCCGGCTTTGGGACGCACCCCGGCTCGGGGTACGGTTGCGGGCTTCCTGCTCAAGAGCGCATTCTAAACCCAAAACGGCCCCCGTTCAATCCGCAGAGAGACTCCGGGCATCCTGCCCGTCCCCCGCCGCCCCCCCGCGTGTCGCCGGGGCTCGCTCCACCTTCAGGAAACCATGGGTACGATCCTGTCTCAAGTGGCCGAATCCATGCTCCCGGGGTTCCGGCCAATCGCTCCGGTAGTGGCTCCCCCGGCTTTCCTCGCGCCACAGGGCAGCCCGGATCCAGAGCCAGGCCAGACGGGCCTCGGTCGCCCCCGAGCTCCGCTCCTCCACGACGGCCCGGATCTCTTCGAGTCCGCTCTCCAAGGACTCGCGGTTCCGGATCACGCCCAGGCTCCGGGCCAGGATGCCCGGCAGCCTCCCCCAGGTGGGCGCGGATCCTGTCCGGGGTCCGGTCTCGTGCCGGAGAGGGGGGAGCGGGGACGCCGCGATGGAGGCGGCAACCGCCCGCGCACAGACCACCGCCTCGAGAAGGGAGTTGCTGGCCAGGCGGTTTGCCCCATGGAGTCCGGTCGAGGCCGTCTCCCCCACCGCCCAGAGGCCGGGCCGGCTGCTCCGGCCCTCGCGATCGACCGCAATCCCGCCCATGTGGTAGTGGACCGCCGGCGTGACGGGCAGGAGATCGCGGGCCGGATCCAGCCCATGGGCACGACAGATCGCATCGATCTTGGGAAAGCGGATGGCGAAGGCGTCTCCCGGATGCCTCCGCGCGTCGAGAAAAATCCGGTGCCCGGCCTTTTGATGCTGCCAGATCGCCCGCGCGACCCGGTCGCGGGGAGCCAGTTCCGCCCCCGGCAGATCGGCTGCAAAACGCTCGCCCGCCTCATCGACGAGGCATGCGCCCTCCCCCCGCACGGCTTCACTGATGAGAGGGAGAGGATGCTGGCCGGTCGCGAGCGCGGTCGGATGGTACTGGATGAATTCGAGATCCACGAGCTCCGCGCCTGCCTCAAGCGCCAACAGCAGCCCCTGGCCGCGGGCGCTCAGCGGATTGGTCGTCTGTTCGAACAGTCCCCCGACTCCCCCCGTGGCCAGCACGATGGCCCGGGCCGGGAAGCAATCGCTCCCTCCCGGCCGTTCGCAGACCACCCCGGAAAGACCCGCCTCATCCTCGAGCAGACCGACCGCCTGGGCTCCCTCGATCCGCTCGATCGCAGGTTCCGCGAGAACCCGGCGGACGAGTGTCTCCATGAGGCTCTGACCGGTTGCATCGCCCCGGGCGTGGACGATCCGGCGGCGGCCATGTCCCCCTTCGAGACCGAGGTCCAGCCGCCCTTGGGCATCCCGGTCGAAGGGCACCCCCCAGGAGGCGAGCTGTTCGATCGCCCAGGGCCCCTCCTGGGTGATCTCCCGGACCACGGCCGGATCGCACAGGCCGGCTCCCGCCCTGATCGTGTCCTCGGCGTGCAAGCGGGGCTCGTCGTCGGCACCCACGGCGGCTGCAATCCCGCCTTGTGCCCACAGGCTGGATCCATCGGTTCCGAGCGGCGTCCGGACCACCAGGCGCACGGGATGCGGGGCAAGACAGAGGGCGGTCGCGAGTCCCGCGATCCCTCCTCCGATGATGGTCGGCTTGGGTTTCCGGCTCAAAGCGCGAGCATCCGCTCGACCGCGCGCCGGGCCCGACCGGCCACGGTCTCATCGATCGTGACCTCGTGCTCGAGCGATTCAAGGGAGCGGCGCAGCTTGGCCAGCGTGATGCGCTTCATGTAGGGGCAGAGGTTGCACGGCCGGATGAAACGAACTTCCGGGTGGTCGACCGTGATGTTGTCGCTCATCGAGCATTCGGTGAGCAGGGCGACGGAGTCCGGGTGATGGCGATCGATATACTCGGACATGGCCGTCGTCGACCCGGAGAAATCTGCCTCCGCGACCACTTCGGGCCGGCATTCGGGATGGGCCAGGACCTGGAGACCCGGATGTTCCTTCCGCAGTTCCTGGACGGCCTCCAGGCCGAAGCGCTCGTGCACGATGCAGCGTCCCTCCCAGGCAATGACCTCGACCGGAGTTTGTCGCGCCACGTTGGCCGCGAGATAACGGTCCGGGATCAGAAGGACCCGTGGCACCCCCAACGATTCGACGACCCGGACGGCATTGCTCGAGGTGCAACAGACATCGGATTCCGCCTTGACGTCGGCCGAGGTATTGACGTAGGTCACGACCGGGACTCCGGGATGGGCCTCGCGCAGCGCACGAACATCCTCGGGCGTGATCGATTCCGCAAGCGAGCAGCCGGCATCCCGGTCCGGGATGAGCACCTGCCGGTCCGGATTGAGCAGCTTGGCCGTTTCCGCCATGAAGTAGACCCCGGCCATCACGATGACATCGGCCTCAAGGCGCTTGGCCTCCCGGGCCAGGTGAAGGCTGTCCCCCACCACGTCCGCCACGCAGTGGTAGATCTCGGGGGTCTGGTAGTTATGGGCCAAGATCACGGCATGACGCGACCGCTTGAGCTCGGAGATTGCCTCGACCTCGTCGGCAAAAACCGGCCATTCGACGGCCGGGATGAATGGCCTCACCCGTTCGTAGAGAGCATCCGTCCGCCGGGCGGAAACCTCGGGCATGTGCATGACCCCACCCCACTTATGCTCACAATGAGCATTAAAGGACCGAAAACAAGGCATGGTCCGGACGCGTTCATGCTAGCGCAGGGCAACCCGGAGCGTCAAATCCTCCCCCTGGCCTGGGGCAGCCTGGCTCCACCCGGGGCCTGTTCCAGGAGGACCTCGCGCCGGAAGCGGTAACGGCGTGCCGGCCGGCCGCCGGTCCGGACCTCGATCGCCCCGGTCGGTTCGACCAATTTCTGCTGGACCATCAGGCGCCGGAAGTTCTGCTTGTGCAAGCGAAGACCCGCAATTGCCTCGACCGCCTGTTGCAGTTCGAGGTAGGTGAAGGTGGCAGGCAAAAGTTCGAAAACGACCGGCCGGTACTTGATCTTGGCCCGCAGGCGGGTGATCGCCGTGGCAAGAATGCGCCTGTGGTCCTGGACCATGGCCTCCCCGGTGGGAGGGTCGTCCCGACCTGGCTCCGCCCCCGGGCTCCGTCGCTGTGCCTCGGCAATCAGGCCCGCTTCGTAGAGGAGTTCATAGCGTTGCAGCACCCATTCCTCGTTCCAGGCCAGTCCCCCGGCCCCGAAGGCATGGCGGTAGCGGCGGCGCCGCTCGCGGCGCCCGGGTGCCCCCGACGCCCGCGTGGCCCAGCCTTCGAGTGCCCCGAGGATCGGGCCGAGAACGGGAGGGGGGCCCTGCCGGTGATCCTCCCAGGGAAAATATCGGTACCAGCTCCACCATCCCACCCCGGGTTCGGGGTCCCTCCGGGATTCGAGCGTGAGGGCGAGGTAGCCGACCGAAATCACCCGCCTCGGTCCCGAACTCTCGAGACGATCCCGGTCCGCAAAGGTATAGAGTTGCTCGATGTGTCCGAGCGGATGATGCGTCTGGCGCTCGACCCAGGACCGCACGCCTGCCTGGAGCGAGCGATGCGCCGACTCGAACGGTCCCGAAGGCAGGCTGTTTCCCGTCTCCAGGGTGAGGACCCGGGGCATGCGGGCCGTGACCGCCGCCACGACGGCGATCAGCTCGGCGTCGAGGGGCATGGTCGTGGACGCCATCTCCTGGTTCATCCCACCCACCGCGCGGGGATCCCCCCGGCCGTGGCCGGATCGGTCGGTTCCGGTTCCATCGCTTTCATGGTTCCATGTTAGCATCCGGCCGGAGCACGGAAAGCCCGATTGACAGTCCACCCCCGGCATGCTAACTCTATGGAAAATGCCCCGGACCAGGCTGGATTTTCATGAAGCGCGATCTTTTCTCTCCTGCTCTCTGGTACCGCCGGGGGAATGCGGAACTGGACTTTGCGAACCTCACGGAGCAGCAGATTCTCGCGCTCGCGGTCTCGCTTGAGGAGGATGATGCCCGGATCTACGAACAGTATGCCGATGCCCTTCGCGAGCACTATCCGGAAAGCGCCCGGATGTTCACGGCCATGGCGCAGGAGGAACACCAGCACCGAAACCGCCTGATTGAGGTCTACCAGGCCAAGTTCGGCGACCGTATCCCCCTGGTCCGGCGCCAGGACGTGCGCGGTTTCATCGAGCGCAAGCCCGTCTGGCTCATCCAGCCCCTGGACATCGAAAAGATCCGGCGCCAGGCGGAAATGATGGAAAACGAGTCCGCGAGCTTCTACGCCGAGGCCGCCCACCGCAGCCGTGACGCCACGATCCGGAAGCTGCTCGGTGATCTGGCGGCCGAGGAGAACATCCACGAAAGCAAGGCGGAATCCCTGGAAACCGAGCTGATCACCGACTCGGTCCAGAACCGCGACCGGGAGACCCACCGGCGCCAGATGCTGCTCCAGGTGATCCAGCCCGGGCTGGCCGGCCTCATGGACGGCTCGGTCTCGACCCTGGCACCGATCTTTGCGGCGGCCTTCGCCACCCACAGCACGGCAAGCACCTTCCTCGTGGGCCTGGCCGCGGCCATCGGGGCCGGCATTAGCATGGCCTTTGCCGAGGCCCTGTCGGACACGGGTCTCATCACCGGACGCGGCAATCCCTGGTGGCGGGGTGCGGTCACGGGCGGAATGACCACCCTGGGCGGGTTGTTCCACAGCCTGCCCTTCCTGATTCCCTCCTTCCATATGGCACTCACCGTGGCCGTGATCGTGGTCGCGATCGAACTGGCCGCCATCGCCTGGATCCGCAAACGCTACATGGACACGCCTTTCCTTTCGGCGGTCTTCCAGGTGGTCGTGGGCGGGGTTTTGGTCTTTTTGGCCGGCATCCTGATCGGCAGCGCCTGAACGGACGCTCCCGCGGCCGGGTTCAGGCCGCCGGAAGCCGCAGGAGGCGGTCCTTGATCTCGACCACCTTCACCCAGTAAAGGATCCAGAGGACGAGGGCCGCCACCCAGGCGAGACCGAAAAAGAACGGGACGATCCCGCAGATCCAGAGGATGGACATGGCGAGCCCCAGGGCGTAACCACAGTCCCCGCAGTCCTGGAGTCCGCGTTCCTCCGCCTCCCGTTTGAGCGACTGCGACACCTGGAGGACGATCACGAAATTCCAGGCGAGATTGAAAAACGGGATGAGGTCGAGCCAGACGAGTCCCGGAGCAAGGGTCCGGTTCTTCGGCGCCACACTCCGCAGCACACCCTGCAGGCTGACCAGAAAGAAGATCAGCGGAACGTACCAGGCCGCCGTCAGGAAGAAAAGGAAGGCCAAGGCGAAAAACAGGAGGTTCCCGATCACGGCACCGGCAGTCATGCCGGCCAGGAGGGCATGCATCAGGCCGGGGAAATGGGACATCCACCGGCCGTGGTGGGCCATCGACCATCCGGTCCGCCAATCCGACTCCGTGAGGATCGGCATCTTAGCGCCCCATCAGGCGGGAGAGGTCCGCCCTGTTGCCCGCCGGTGCCGGCGGATCAGGAAGCCCATGCCCAAAAGTCCCAGGAGGCTGAGCCAGTCCATGCCCCCGCCCCCGCCGTTGCTGCCCGAGCCGCCACCGGTTACGGATATAGAACCCGTGACGGGAGGCTCGCTGCTGCCCACCACCTGCGCGCTATAGCTGAGCGTTCCCGCAATGGGAGCGATGTAGCTCACCATGAGCGCTGGCGAATACTGCCCGGGCGCAATCCAGCCCTCGTAGGTGCAACTGAGGCTCGTGCCACCCGCCGGCTCGCAGATCCAGTCCGGACCGTTCGCCGGGAACGAGGCGGCCTGGGTCGGCAGGGTGATCGAAATCGTGGGATCCCCCACGGCACCAATGAAGGGATTGAGCTGGGCCACCGGCGTGCGGAAGGAGGGAACGTTCTGGTTCTCCACCTGGAAGCTCAGGCTGAAGGCCGACCCCTCGGGGCCCGGCGGATCCGAACTCGTGATCGAGACCGTCGTATCGGCGAGGTTCTCCTCGCTCGCATACTGCTGGGCGGAAATCATGGTCCCGAAGGCACCGCCCAGGGCGTAGTACTTGTCGCTCTCCCCGATGATGAAATCGCCCGCACCATCCATCGCGACTGACGAAGCGAAGCCGTCGAATTCAGTTGCAATCACCGGGTTTGCAGAGTTGCTCGCAGCCGGGATGGGCCTTGGGGCGGCGGCCAACGGGTTCCCCATCGGGGCCCCGTCCGCCGCGTAGCGCTGGGCATCAATCTCGTACTTGTAGGGTGGTGCCCCCTCCTGCCCGGGCCCATAGTTGTTCCACGCCACCACGAAATCGCCTTCCACATCCATCGCAACCGAAGGAAGCTCCTGGCTGGCAACTGAGATGTTGCTGCTCGCAAGAAAGGCATTGCCCTCGGCCGCGCCCGCGGCCGAATAGCGCTGCGCATAGATCTCGTCGCTGCCCGAGGTTGGGGCATTCTCCCACGCCACCACGGAATCGCCCCCCGCATCCATCGCGACCGCCGGTGACAGATTGTTTCCGGCCGTCGAGCTCACGACAAAGTCGCTGCCCTCGGCCACGCCCGCGGCCGAATAGCGCTGCGCATCGATCTCCTCGCTGCCCGAGGATGGGGCATTCTCCCACGCCACCACGGAATCGCCCCCCGCATCCATCGCCACCGCCGGCAACAGATTGTTTCCAGCCGTCGAGCTCACGACAAAAGCACTGCCCTCGGCCGCGCCTGCGGCCGAATAGCGCTGCGCATAGATCTCGTCGCTGCCCGAGGATGGGGCATTCTCCCACGCCACCACGAAATCGCCCGCCGCATCCATCGCGACCGAGGGGTAGTCATTGTTCCCGGCTATCGGACTCACGACAACGTCCCCACCCTCGGGCGTTCCCGCGGCCGAATAGCGCTGCGCATAGATCTCCTCGCTGCCCGAGGTCGGCTGGTTCTCCCACGCCACCACAAAACCGCCCTCCGCATCCATCGCGACCGAGGGCAATCTATTGCTGCCGGCTGTCGGACTCACCAGGAAGGTACTGCCTTGCGCTGTATCCGGGGCCAAATAGTCCTGCGCATAGATCTCGGAACCGTTCCTGGACGGATTTTGAACCCACACCGATACGAAATCACCCTGGGCATCCATCGCAACTTTTCCCACCCCTACCTCGCCCCCGGTGGCCTGCACGATCGGAGTCACATCGATGATGCTGCCAACCGCGCCACCCGATCCGGATCCCGCATGGGCCCAAGGGGAGGCAGCGAGTGCCATGGCCACGGCCAAGGCTACGGGTGAAGTCCGAACAGGGGGCAACGAGGACAATTTGCGCTTCATTGAAACACTCCTGGAATCAGGATATCGGGTAATGCGGATCCTTCAGCCGTGTGAGACCGCTCGGCGGGAAAAGATTGCCGATCCTCTCTTGCCTGCGGCTGCTTCATGGGTGGTATCATCAAGGCGGTCTTTGATAATCGTGGTGATTCGGCAGACCCCAAGCTCGTAAGCTATCTACAATTTTTTCAAAAGTCAACCTCGCCCCCCCGTCCGTGCCACCCCCGTCCAGAGCCCTCCCCTGATCTCCAGCCATTCCGGACCCCGCTGGATCGAATCCACGGCAACCCCTTACTTTTCCTGATAAAATCAGCTTTCATCCCCATGACCGGTCTTCTGCCGTGCCCGAAACCCGCAACCTCGATACGGAAATCGTCTTCAATGACCATCGCCTGATCCCCGTCTTCCGGTCGACCACCCCGGAGCTGCGCGTGGAGGTGGTCGATTTCTGGTTACGGGAAGGGGCGCTCAGGAATCGCCCGATTGCCGAGCAACGGGCCTTCGAGCTCGCCTACCTGATTCGCGACCGGGACCAGGTTCTGGTTGGAGTCTCGACGGCCCAGCTGGCACCTGCACCCGGGCCTGACGGACGGCCCGCCTACTTCCTCAGAACCTTTATCCGGCCGGCCGACCGTACCCCCGGCCTCCCGCAGCGCGTGATCCGGGAGACCTGGCAGTTGCTCAAGCGGCACGCCTCCCCGGACGGACCCCAAGGTGCCTTCCTCGTGGGCGAGAACCCGAAGCTCAACCGTCCCGGCATGAAAGAGCAGCTCGCCCGACGGGGCTGGGATTATCTGGGCCAGAATGCCAAAGGCCTTCCCGTCTGGGGGAAACCCTTCTCCCGGACCTGACCCGCGCCCGGATCTTCGCTCCGGGACAGCGCACTCAGCTCACTGATTCGAGCCGATGGCGAAAGCCCGTGATCTGGCTCCAGTAGAGGATCCAGCAGACGAACCCCGCGAGCGAGGTCAAGAGGGACAGGAACGGAACCAGGGAGACCACGGCCAGGATGGACATGGCAAGCCCGACCCCCCAGCCAAAACCGGACCCCTCGAGTCCGCGGGTTTCGAACTCGGCCTTGAGGGAATCGCGGATGTAGAGCACCACAAAGAAATTCCAGACCAGGTTGAAAAAAGGGATCAGCAGCAGGAAAACCAGGCCGGGCGACATTTTCCGGTTGGCCGGGGAGACCGCGTTCAGGGTCTTCATCAGGCTCACGAGATAAAGGATGGCGACCACGAGGAGGGCGAGGCCCACAATCATGGCAAAAAGCACACCCATGCCGGTCAGGAACATCCAGGGCGTAAATCCGTGGGAGGTCATCATGCTTGTTTTCTCCGTTTAGGGGATAGGGGGCAGCTGGAAATCGGCGGCACAACAGGCACTTTCTCTCTGGTGATCCCGGTCCCGCCCCGGGTTCCGACCCTAGAGGCGGCAACCCGTCTTATAGGCGCGACCTTCTTTCTTTGTACACCACCTGCTCTCGGACATGCAAGCCGCCGGAACCGCGAAGCGGGCGGCTGTACAATGGTCCGGGTTCCGCCCGCGCCGGTTCCCGTCCATTCCCTCGGTCCTCCCCTTCCTGATCCCGCCCATCGGCCGGCACGACCGGACAGGCCAGCTGGCATTCCCAGGACAGCATCCATGACCGGACCACCCGAACGCATCGTCTGCCTGACCGAGGAGACCACCGAAACCCTCTACCTCCTGGGCGAGGAGAGAAGAATCGTCGGCATTTCGGGATACACGGTCCGGCCGGCACGCGCCCGGCGCGAAAAACCCCGGGTTTCGGCATTCACCCATGCCAAGACCGACCGGATCCTGGCCTTGGAGCCGGATCTGGTGCTCGGTTTCTCCGACCTCCAGGCCGGCATTGCCGAATCCCTCGTCCGGGAGGGTCTCGAGGTCCACATCTTCAACCAGCGTGACGTGGCCGGCATCCTGGCCATGATCACAACCCTGGGTGCCCTGGTCGGCTGTCCGGAGCGGGCCCGCGAGCTCGTCCGCACGCTTGAGGGCGGACTCGACGAGATCCGGCAGGCGGCCCGGCTCTGGCCCCGGCATCCCACCGTCTATTTCGAGGAATGGGACGATCCTTTGATCTCGGGAATCGGGTGGGTCTCGGAACTGATCGGAATCGCGGGCGGCCATGACTGTTTCGGCGAACAGGCCCGGCAAGGCCTGGCCCGGAATCGCATCCTCGCGGATCCGGCCCGGATCATCGCGGCGGATCCGGAAATCATCCTGGCCTCCTGGTGCGGCAAGAAATTCCGCCCCGAGCATCTCGTCGCCCGTCCGGGCTTCTCCGCCATCCGGGCCGTGGCCTCCGGGTGGGTCCATGAAATCCCCTCGAGCGAGATCCTGCAACCCGGCCCCGCCGCGCTGACCGACGGGGTCCGGAGAATCCATGAACTCTTCGGTCGCTGGGTCGCCCGCTACTCCTGATCAGGCACGATCCCGGCTGCGATCCCGACCGCCCGACGGGCAGCGTGCCGGATTTCGTCCGGGCCCGTGCGCCGGCCGCCAAACGTGATGCGTTCAGGATCCTCGCGCCGTTCGAGGAATCCCGCCTGCCAGAGCCGGTGGAGATGGGCGAGCGTCTCGCCGAAGGCAAAGGCCCGCTCATGGTCACTGAGTTCCCGTTCGAACAGCACGGGCACCATGTCGGAAGCGGTCGCAAAGCTGCCGGAGAGGGCCGCCAAGAGGCGGGCCAGACGCTCCTCATGATGGGCGAAGAGTTCCCCAACGCGCGTCCGGGCCCCACGGAAGGGACGGCCGTGGGCAGGCAGGACCAGCGTGTCGTCCCCAAACGCGAGGAAGCGGGCGAGTGCTGCAAGGAAGTCGCCGAGCGGGTCGCCTTCCGGTTCCAGCGTGAAAACCGAGACGTTGCTCGAGATGGTGGGCAGCAGGAGATCCCCCGAAATCAGGACCGAGGTTTCCGGGCAATGGAAAAACGCGTGTTCCGGACTGTGCCCGGCTCCCGTTCCGACCTGCCAATCCAAGCCGAGCGGTATGACCTTTCCGGCCTCGATCCGTCTCAGGGAAGCCGGGAGGCGGGGCACCGCCCGGATGTAGAAACGGGCCCGCCCCTCGAACGAGGCCAGTTCCCGCTCCGTCGCCCCGTGCCGGGTGTAGAAACGACCGAGCGTGGCCGCATCGGCCGGCGGGCTCCGGCCCTGGATGAGGCACGCCCCCAGGTACTCGGCCAGGGTCATCCGGAGCGGAACCCCGAGCCGGTCGCAGAGCCAATGGGCCAGACCGACGTGATCCGGATGGAGGTGGCTCACGATCACCGCCACCGCCCGCTCGCCGGCGAGCGGACCCTCGATCAGTGTGGACCAGGCGTCCCGGGTCGGCCCGGTATCCATGCCGGTATCCAGGAGAGCGTAGCGTTTCTTCTCTTCGTCGCGGAGAATCCAGAGATTCACATGGTCGAGGGCCAGGGGCAAGGGCATCCGGACCCACAAGACCCCGGGGGCAATCTCCAACGCCGATCCGGGAGCCGGAGGCTCCCGGTCCAGGACCTCAAGGCTCATCGGGCAAAGTGGGCGGGGCGGGGCGGCATCACGGCTTCCCGGCGAGGCCGAGGAGACGCGGCAGATCCCGCTCGGGCGGAACCCCGCTCGTGAGGTGGAGTCCCGCTCCGGGCGAATGGACGATGATCCCGGGCGTTCCCTGGAACCCGAGCCAGCCGAACAGCAGGGTGGCATCGCGGATGGCCTCGAGCGTCCGGGGCTGGATCTGCTTCCGCGGCAACGGCGGCAATCCGCCTTGAACGAAATGCGCCTCGAGCGTGTTGTAGGCAATCTCCGGCTGGCGGCTCTGCAGGATCCTCGCCGCCTTGCCGAGGCTGCTCCGGGCCAGGACCGCGACGAACAGGTAGCGCATCTGCAGACCATCCTTGAAAAGGGGTTTCACCCACTGCCAGAGGTGATGGCAGTAGACGCAGTTGGGATCGACCATGGCATAGACGATGGTGCGGGGATGGGACGCCCCCTCGGCCACCCACGGCAGGTGGTCGAGCCGGTTCCAGACCCCTCCCCGGACCAGGTAACGGTCGAGGAAGCGGGCGGTGAGATTCGTCCCATGGGCATCGATCAGGTTGCCCATGAGGATGCCGCGCCCTCCCCCGACCGAGTAGACGAGGGCCCGATGCATGCCGGACTCGATCACATAGCCCTCAATGCCGAGCCCGGTCGGAAAACGCCGGACAACCCGGACCCCCATCCGGTTGAACAGCTGGAGCGTGGAGGCGGGTGATTGGGCCCACACCCCGGGACCCGCCAACACAAGTCCCAAAAGCAGAACCGAAAGCACCCACCACCGGCCGGACGGACGGGCACATGGGGGGCTCGGATTCATGGGCATGGGGATCACCGGACCGTGGAGGCGGCCAGTATACGACAGCCCGTCCTTCACGTCCCGGCGTCAGCAGCCGGCCGCACAGCCATCGGCACGGGAATCGGATCCGGCCACAAAACCACCCTCCGCCGTCCGCAGGATCACCTGGGCGCGTCCAAAACCATCGGTCGATTCCAGGCGGACGACCTCGTGCCCGTGCCGGACCAGTTCGCCCGCAACCGCTTCCGGGAAGTCCGGTTCGACTGCGACCCGCACTCCGCCATCCCACCTCCACCGCGGCCGGTCGACGGCCTCCTGGGGCGGATCGCCGTGGTCAACCAGCCGCTGGACCAGCTGGAGGTGTCCTTGGGGCTGCATGAAGCCGCCCATGACCCCGAAGGGTCCCCAGGGTTGCCCCTCCCGCATCAGAAATCCGGGCATGAGGGTATGGTAGCTGCGCCGGCCGCCTGCGGCCCGGTTGGGATGGCCCTCCCGCCGGCTGAAGCACAGTGCCCGGTTGGACAGCGCAATCCCGGTTCCCGGAACCACGATCCCGGATCCGAAACCCATGTAGTTGGACTGGATGAAGCTCACCATGACACCCGACCGGTCCGCCGTCGCGAGAAAGACCGTTCCGCCCAGATAGGGTGCCTCCGGCACGAAGGAATGCGCGCGGTCCCGGATTCCGGCCGCTTGCATCCGGAGGTGTTGGGGGTCGAGGAGCGCCGGGACGGCCGGGCTGTCCCGGGGATCACCGATCCGGTCCAAGGCCTCGGCAAAGGCACGCTTGATGGCCTCGATGCTCTCATGCATCGTCTCGCCGGGACCCGCCGGCGATCTCATGGACAGGATCCCCAGTGCCTCAAGCGCCACGATCCCCTGGCTGTTCGGGGGCAGTTCGAAGACCTCACAGCCGTGGTAGGGAACCGACAGGGGATCCACCCAGAGACTGCGATGGGCCGCGAGATCCGAGGCCCGGAGCGCACCGCCCGCCGCCCGTGCAGCCCGATCGATGGTCTCCGCAATCGTTCCCGTGTAGAAATCCTCGCCCCGGCTCTCCGCGATCCGCCCGAGGGTCGAAGCCAGCTCGGGAGAACGCCAGACCGCACCCGCCCGCGGCACGAAGGCTGCCGGAAGGAAGGTGTGCTGCCAGTCCGCGAAAGCCGGATCCCGGAAACGTTCGGCCGCCTTGCGCCAGAAACGGGCCACGACGGGAGACAGCGGAAAACCGTCGCGGGCGTACGCGATGGCCGGTTCGAACAGCTTCCGGAAGGGCAGGTGTCCAAAGCGCCCGTGGAGATCGGCCCAGGCCCGCGGGGCGCCCGGCACCATGACGGGAGCCCAGCCGCTCTCCGGCCATGGCAAGTCCACTCCCGGCAATAACGATGCTTCGGGCAATGCGCCCGATCCGTTCAATCCCCAAAGCCGCCCCTCCTGGAAAACCAGGGCGAAGGCATCGGAGCCCAATCCGTTACTGGTCGGTTCGACCACGGTCAAGGTGATTGCGGCAGCCAGGGCGGCATCCACGGCATTGCCACCCTCGTGGAGCATGAAAAGACCCGCTTGTGCGGCCAAGGGCTGGGACGTGGCGACGATGCCGTGGTCCGCATGAACGCTCGAACGCATGGGATTCCTCAGCCGTGTGCCGGCCGGGTCCCGCCGGAGGTCGCTCCCCGCATCCAGACGGCTCCGGTCACGAGCAGGAGGACCACGACGTTCAGGGCCAATGCCAGAAGACCGACGTTCACATCGGCGAAGGGTTCTGGAAGGATGCCGCGCTCCCAGCGAACCGGGGCACCGCCGAAGGAAAACAGGGTGAGGGCAACGACCCCCACCGTCCCGCCCGCCCAGACCGCGCTCCGGGGGACCGGGTTCCGGGGCAGGAGGCTGGCCCAGAGGGCGGGGGCCAGCTGGGTCACGTAGCCGTACCCGAGGAGCAGGAGCAGCACGATGCCCTGCCCGCTCAGGCGCTCAAAAAGGATGGCGGCCCCCGCGATGAGGGGGACGATCGCACGGGCCAAAAGGTTGAGCCGTTCCTCGTTCCATTGGGGCAGGCAGGGACCGGCCACATTGCGCGCGAACTGGGTGGCAATCGCGAGCAAGAGCATGGAACCCGGGACCAGTGCCGAAAGCAGTCCAGCCCCACCGATCAGGCCGAGCATCCAGCCCGGCAGCGTGTGGGCCGCGGCGGCCAGAAGGGCGAGATCGTGGTTGGGAAGTCCCGGCAGAATCACGAGCGCCGCGAAACCGGCCAGCAGGGCAAACAAGAGGACGAGCTGATAGAGCGGGAGAAAGATCGCGTTCTTGCGGAACAGGTCCTCATCCCGGGCGGCATAGATCGAGCCGAAGGTATGGGGCCAGAGGTAAAAGCCCAAAACCGAGAGCAGGACCGTCGAGCCGAACCAGACGGGGCTCTTGCCGGTGGCGGGCAGCTTGAGGAAACCGGGGTGCTTGCGGGCAATCGTGTGGAACAGGGATCCGATGCCACCGCTCGCGTGAATGGGGAGGAAGAGCCCCAGGAAAACCACGGCGGCGAGGAGGACCAGGTCCTTGATGGCCGCGGTCCACGCTGCGGCCCGGATGCCCGAGGCCATCACATAGGCGGTGAGCGCGAACGTGCCCAAGAGCACCGCCACGAAGGATCCGACCTGCCCGGCCGTCGTCACTTCCACGATGAGCCCGAGCCCCTCGAGCTGGAGGGCCAGATAGGGAAACATGGCGAGAATGCCCACGAAGGCCACGCCGAAGCCGAGCGTCCGGCTGTCGTACTTGGCCACGAAGAAATCGGTCTGGGAATAGAGCTTGCGGGTTCTCGCAAAACGCCAGATGGGCGGCAGCAGCCAGTAGCCGAGCCCGTAGGCCAGGGCCCCGTAGGCGATGATGTAATAGGACGGACCACCAAAACCGTAGGCCCAACCGCTGGCGCCGAGAAAGGTGAAGGTGGTGTAGATCTCCCCTGCGAGGAGGAAGAAAATCAAGAACCCGCCGAAGCCGCGCCGGCCGACCGTCCATTGCTCGAGGTTCATGACGCGGCCGCGGCGGGCCGCCAGACCGAGGCCCAGGACCCCGAGCCACACGGCCGCCAGGATGACGACGGCGGCGTTCACCGGGGCGCGCGTCCGCCCCGTTCAATCCAGTAGACGAGTCCCATGAATCCCGAGGCGAGAACGGTCCAGAGCAGGACCCAGAAAAGCAGGAACGGCAGATCCAAAACCCAAGGGTGGACCCGGTCCAGGAAGAACGGTCCCCCGAGCAGGGCGATCGGGGCGGGGAGTGAAAGGAGGAAGGCGAGGAGGTGCCGCCGGCGAAGCCGGTGACGGATTTTCAGAAACCCTCCTCGAGCAGGTGCCTCCCCGCGGTCAGGAACATCTCGACGCCGTTGACGAGCGCGCTTTCATCGATCGTGAAACGGGCGTGATGGTGGGGATAGACGGTCTCGGCACCCGGCCGACCGGCCCCCACGTAAAAGAAGGCACCCGGGGCCTTTTCCTGGAAGGCGGAAAAGTCCTCCCCGCCCATGTTCCGCTGGTCGAAATCGACCGCCTTTGGGCCGAGGAGGGCTGCGGCCGACGCCTCGACCACCCGGTTCACGCCCTCATGGTTGATGACGGGCCGGTATCCCCGGTCATAGCGGAACTCGTAGCTCGCCCGATGGGCGGACGTGAGCCCTGCCAGGATGGCTTCCATCCGTTCCGGGATGCGCTTGCGCAGCTCGGCATTGAAGGTCCGGACCGTCCCGTTCAGCTCCACGGTGCCGGGCAGCACGTTGTGCGCCGTCCCGGCATGGAACTGCGTCACGGAAACCACGAGGCTGTCCAGGGGATCCGTCTCGCGCGAGACCAGCATCTGGAAGTTCTGGACCACCTGGCTCGCCAGCACGATCACGTCCACCGAGGACTGCGGGCGGGCCGCATGCCCTCCCCGGCCGGTGATCCGGATGTGGAAAACGTCGGGTGCCGCCATCATGGGACCGTAGGTCACGGCGATCCGGCCGGCCGGAACGTGTGCCCAGAGGTGGGTGCCGATCACGGCATCGACGCCATCCATGACCCCCGCCCCGACCATCTCCTCCCCGCCACCCGGGAACAGTTCCTCGGCGTGCTGGAACAGGAAGCGGATCTCGCCCGGCCATTCCTTGCGGAGGGTTCCGAACGCCCGGGCTGCGGCGAGGAGCATCGCCGTATGGCCGTCGTGTCCACAGGCGTGCATCGCCCCCGGCCGCTCCGACCGGAAGGGAATCTCGTTTTCCTCGGTGATCGGCAGGGCATCCATGTCGGCCCGGATCGCAAGGATGCGGCCCGAGCGCGCGCCCTTGAGCACGCCCACCACGCTCGTGGCCGCAGGATGGCTGATCTCCATGCCCGGAATCTCGGAGAGACGTTCGGTCACGAAACGCGAGGTTTCATGTTCCTCGAAAGAAAGCTCGGGATGCTGGTGGAGATGGCGACGCCAGCGGATGAGATCGGGCTCCAGGGATCGGGCCTCCCTGCGGGTTGATTCCTGGACCCGAACAGACGGCAACTCAGCGGGATGTCCCATCGTACCTCTCCCGGTTTGTGGAAAAAACGGACGGCGCGCACCAAACTGGCACACTTCGCCGGGACTGTCAAGCCGGACGATTCGGGTTCAGGACAGGCGGTGACGGATGCGGGGGTGAGCTTTCGTCGCAGCCAGGAGGGTCATGGGTCCGCGGCCGATGATCGGCCCGGTGGGATAGGGCCGGGGCGAGCCTCCCGGCGGCTCGACGCTGAAGGCGAGACCGACGAGATGGAGGCGCGCCGCCCGGGGCATCCCGTAGCGGTAACCGCGCCGCGCCTTCGCGAAGAATCCGATCGGAACCGGAGGATGGGCCGCCTCGAGTGCCCAGAGCTCAAGGGTCCGGCCGGATGGAATGGAGGGTTGGCCGACCGGATAGATGAGCACCGACCGTGCCCCGGCACTGACCACAGCCACAAAGATCGTCCGGTGGGTAGGGCTGCGGATCAGGGAAACCGCCATCGGTGGTCGCGGCACCGGGGGCGGAATCAGGGCCCGCCAGGTCAACACGAGCGCGAGGACGACGACGGCCGCGACCGCAAAAACGGGAAACCAGATCCGGGTCCGGCTGGCCGACTGGGGTCGGTCCAGATCCGCGATTCCGAGCTTCTGACGGAGATGGTGACGGAAAGCCGGAGTGGGCTCGAGTGCGGGAACGCCCAGTCCCAGGGCGGCAAACCGGGTCTCGCAGAGGTCAATGACCCGGTCGAGTTCCAGATCCTCGCGACGCATCGCTTCCAGCCGGCGCCGGGCCGCGCCGCGCAGCACTCCCAAGAGGTATTCAGCCGCAATGGCTTCCTGGAAATCGGGATCAAGGCGCCGCATACTGGCTCTTCAAACCCAGGCACTGCTTGAGGTTCTGGAGTCCCCGTCGGATCCAGCTCTTCACGGTCCCAAGCGGTCGGCCGAGGTGGCGGGCGGTTTCATCCACGGTCCAGCCGTTCCAATAGGAGAGGAGGATTGCCTCCCGGTGATCGGCGCTGAGGCCGTCCAGACATTGTTTGAGGTGTCGCGCGTCCTCTGCAGCGGTCACCCGGTCAAGCAGGGAATTCTCCCGGACGCGATCCTCCGGACCAAGCAGCTCTTCCAGGCCCTCCTCCGACTCGTAGGGTGTTTCGGGCCGGGTCCGCCTCAGGAGATCCAGGCACTGCCGCCGCGTGATCACGATGAGCCAGCTCCAAGCACGCCCCCGCAGCGAATCGAAGCGCTCGGGATGCTTCCACAGTTTGAGGTAGAGCTCCTGCACCACTTCCTCCGCGCTCGCCCGGTTGCGAAGCATACGGTAGGCGACGCCCAGAAGACGGGGGGCCGTGGCCTCGTACAGGGGCTCAAAGGCGGCGGCCTCACCGCGGCTGAAACGCTCCAGCAGCTGATCCAGGGATGAATCGTCGTGCATTTCCGGTCCTGGCCTGAAACGCTGTCATCATACCGACGGTCCGCAGGGACTCGCAACTGGAGCGTTCCGGAGGCCGGTCAGGGCATGAGCACCCGGTTGATGACCTGGATCATGCCGTTGGATTGATCGACATCATAAATCGTGATGTCGGCCAAATGCCCCTGGGCATCTCGAACCTCGAGGTTGCGGTTGCCATTCCGGACGATCCAGAGGGATTGCCCCTCGAGCGTCTTCAGGGCGAACCGCCCCCCGGACTCGCGGACCCGATGCATCAGTCGGGCATAATCCCAGCGTCCGGCCACCACGTGGTAGAGAAGGATTTTCCGGAGGGTGGGTCGCTCCGCCGGCGTCAGCAGCTTGGCCAGAGTACCTTGGGGCAGCCGCCGGAAGGCCGAGTTGGTCGGGGCAAAGACCGTGAACGGGCCGGGGCCCTCCAAGGCGTTGACGAGTCCAGCGGCCTCGACCGCCCGGACCAGAAGGGTATGGGTACGGGAATGCACCGCATTCGCGACGATGTTACGCGAAGGATACATGGCATGCCCGCCGACGTACGTGATGGGGGCTCCAGCCCATGCGGCCGGCAGGAACAAGAGGCCGCCCAGGGCAACCATGCTGCGTTTCAAAAAGCTTTTCATGATGAACACTCCAGAGGTGGGATGAAAGGTCGGCGGACAATCCACCGCCCTTGATTCCATTACGCACGACCTGCCGGAAAGGATGCAGGTGGATCCGGGTCTTCGGTTCTGGCTGCGGGAAGGAGCGCACTCCCCATCCACCTCTCGTCGCTATGGTCCTTGTGAAGTTTGTGTGCTTTATCCAGGAGCTCGTCCCACTCCCGGTCTTTTTTTTCTACTGAAAGAAAGAAAGAAATTGAGAGGAACGTCAGCCTCAGTTGAGGTTGATGCCCCGGAGATCGAATTGCGTTGACAAGCCCCCACGGGTGGCGGGGTCAACCGTCCTCCGCAAACCCGGGCCTTGGTACAAATCCTCTGAGGACCGGTCGGTGCTTTCTCACTTCGGACTCAAAACCGCCGGATCGTGGATTCTTCCGCTTCGATCAGAAGCTGGGCAAGGCTGAGCTGGATCATCCGCGATTTGCTTTGCATGAGGTCGAGCAAGACCCGCGCTTCGGCCCTCTCGCGGTTTTGGATCGCATGAGCCAGCAAGGAGGCGGTGCGGTGAAAAGTCGTGTGCATCGTGTCAAGCTGCTCGAAAGCCGAGGATTGCGCAAGCGAGGCGTGCCCCGCGCGTTGTGCGGCGATCCACTGGCCAAGCGTGCAACGGTCATTGTGAGCAACGGCCTCGGGGTCAATTCCATCCTGCTTCTGGGCCAAAGCGGCTTTGAATCGCCGGAGCCATTCCTCGTGCGCTTTCAACGCGTCGCTCACCCTGAGGCCATGGAAAGCCTGACCCCCGGGGAGAGTTTTGGTTGGCTCGCCGCGGAGGGTGGCCCGCAACCAATCATAGAGTTTCATGCGTTCTCCCACTTCTTCATCACAAGCGTGACAAGAAAAAATAAGCCAATGGATTCATTGACGAAAATCATGAGCGCGCGGACCACACCAAAAGCTCCCAATCTGTCGGAAATCTTTCCGGACATGGGGACTCAAACGGTCATCCGCATCTCCCCCACTACGTACGAGAGACGGGAAAGGATGCAGCAAGGCTCCATTCTCTGGCCAGGCTTCCGGGAAAACCCATTCTGTTCCCCGTGCCGGATCCGTCAGCGGAGCCCGCGGCCAGGGTCAGCCCGGGGTCCCCCGTCTCAGCTGGCGGCTCCATCCTCCGGCGAGTCTGCGGGAAGGGAGGGAAC
>JAKATI010000076.1 GCA_021828045.1 Pseudomonadota bacterium
CCGCGAGCGACTGATCCACTTCCGGAACCAGAACCTGAGCATCGAAGACTTGAAAAAGCGGACACTCTGGCTTAAGCGAAAACTGGCTTTTTCAGGTCAGACGGCATTACCCAATCTGGACTGCCTGAACTTCATCGATACGATTTTCGATGAGGCGGATATTGCCGTCCAGCCGTTCTACCAGCCCATCCCTGTCAATGTCGTGGCGCTCAACTTCTGGAACATCCGCGATATCCTCTGCCACTAGCCCCCATCAGGGGACGGCGGAGTTCTGGACCGGGAATTCGCCTGCCCCGTTTTTTGTGCAGGACTTAAATGCATCCGGTACATCTGGGCGGCAAGGTAGACAGCCGCTTTCAGCGACATGTCCGGAATGTGAAAATTTTTGAGCTTCCGGATTGCGGACAAGTTGGATACAGTCGGCCGGTGTTCAAGACGCAGCCAGGCATTGTCCAGATTGAGTTTCCCCTGGTCTTGTTGTTTGCGGATCTCCTGTCTTTGCTGGAGGGAAAGTGGCACGGAAGTCAAGCGTTCGTTGTGAAGCATGTAACGGATCCCTCTCACATATAACTGATACCGGGGATTGTCCAAGGACCAGCGCCCGAAGTCGTGCTTCAAAACCGCCACTTTCTGATCCAGGCCGAAATGGAAAGCATGAAACTTTGTGCCTTGGATATGGGTCCATGGCAGGGCATGTGGTGAGAGCTCTTCTCCAAAAATCCGGTCACTCAGAACCGAGGGCAGCTGGATTTGAGGGAGCACTCCACGATCCTGTGTGCTATCACCGGTCACACGGTAAAACTTGGCAATGGTCAGCTTTAGTTCACCGGCGTGGAATCCGGGCAGGTAATGGTCTAGAGGGATCAGGGTTTGCACGGTGGCCTTTCCATAGGTCCTCGATCCCACAATCAGGGCCCGATGATAGTCTTTGAGTGCGGCAGTGAAAATTTCGGAAGCAGAGGCACTGAGTCGGTTGACCATGACGATCAGGGGGCCCCGGTAGAATATTGGAGACCGGGGAGCTTGAAGGACCGAGATTCCCTGGGCAGACTCGATCTGGACGACTGGGCCATGTCCGATGAAAAGGCCGGTGGTTTTGAGGGCCTCGGCCAACGATCCGCCTCCGTTGTTTCGCAAGTCAATGACGAGTGCGGAGATGTGTTCCCCGGTCAGCTTCCGGATCAGCTTCTTCATGTCACGGCTGGTGCTGCGGTAATGCTTCAGCCCATCCTGCTTGGCCTGGAAATTGAGATAAAAGGCCGGCAGGGTGATGACACCAACCCGGTAGAGTTGGTGGTTGATTCTGACGGGGAGCACCTTGCCCTTGGCCGCCTGACCCTTGAGCTGAATGGTGGCACGGACCAAAGTCACCAGTTCACCCGGGGAGCCGGGTGTTTCCCCGGCCGGAAGGATTTTGATCCGTACCGTGGATCCTTTGGGCCCACGAATTTTTTCAACGATATCCTGCAAACGCCAACCAATGACATTGACCATCGGTCCGGTCACTCCCTGTCCCACGGCTGTGATCCGGTCGCCGGGATGAAGTTTCTTGCTGGCCAGTGCTGGCCCCCCGGGCAAGAGGCGGACAATTGTCGCGTAGCCATCGTGGAGGCTCAGCTGGGCTCCGATTCCATCCAGCTGCAAGCTCATGGCAATTTGAAATTGCTGGGATGCAAGCGGTGAAAAATAGGAGGTGTGTGGATCCAGTGACTTGGCAAATGCCGTCATCAGGATGTCAAAGACCCGCTGGTTTGATAGCGTGGCAATTCGGTCCAAAGCGGTCTTGTAGCGCTCAATCAGGAGATTTTTTGCCTCCGGTAGTGTTTTTTTGTCAAGGAGCAGTGTGATCAGGTCACTTTTGATCCGCTCCCGCCAGACTTGATTCAATGCGGAATGATTTTTGACCCACGGTAGCTTGTCCCGTACGTAAATGAAAGTTCCAGGCGTCGTAAAATGGAAAGGTACCTTGATTGTCTGGTAAACAAACTGGAGACGCTCCTTCACCTTTTTCTCGAACTGGCGTGCGATGGCAAATGCGGGACGGAGATTGCCCTGTGCAAGATCGTGCATGAAATGCGGGCCATCAACATGGTTGATCTGATCCACAGCGCCTGCAGTCCAGAAATACCGTTCTGGATCGAGATCTTTTAAATACTGGTCGAGAACGATTTGCCCGAGGCGCCGGTTCACGGCGACAGGGGGGTAATGGTTGTGCTTGATTTCGGCATAGACCAGCCGTTCGATGAGCACTTGAGAGGGTCTGGGTCGCAGCGAGACGTGACGCTGGAGCGCTTTTGAGGGCTGGGCGGTTGACGGCGAGAGGGGTGCCGCATTTGAAAGTTGGACGCTTCCAGCGAACAGAAAAATGCACAACAATGGTACAGTCGATCGGCGTAGAAAATTTCGCATATTACCCATCAAAACATCATCAAGGTTGAAGAAGAAGGGAAGCGGTATCCGGATGGGACGTGTATTCTTGTTGCGCTGGCATAAACCACTAGTTTGGTTGTGGGCCCCGGTCTGACATGAGTTCGTGGCCGTGAACCTTCATCCTACCATTTTTCTATTGGTCTGGTTGTTGCAGGGGGCCTGTCTGCGTCCCGTATGGCCTCTTCTGTGCTGAAGCTCGTGCTATGACAGAATATCAGCGGATTTCAGTCCAGACTGGGGATGAGGCCCACGCCCGATGAAGCAGTTGCAGGACATTCCGATCGTTTCAGGCCAAAAGTACCAAACCCCCCAAGGGGGAAAGGCGATTCGGCACGGTATCAAGGATCGTGGAGACCAACCGCCGAAGACAGGGTTGCCCAAGCCACCTTGGTTGCGGGTCAGGCCTCCTGCTGGGCATCGTTACGAGCAGATCCGCGGGCAAGTCCAATCATTGGGCCTGAACACGGTTTGCCAAGAATCGCTGTGCCCCAATCTGGCCGAATGCTGGGGAAGGGGGACGGCGACCTTGATGCTTTTGGGTTCAGTGTGTACGAGGGCGTGCCGTTTTTGTGCCGTGGATACGGGAAACCCGAAAGGATGGGTGGATCCGGAAGAACCCGTGAAGGTGGCAGGCTGGGTCCAGCATCTGGGTTTGCGGTACGTAGTCTTTACTTCCGTTGACCGGGACGACCTGCTGGATGGCGGAGCCTCCCATTATGCGGAATGTATCCGGGCGACCAAGCGTTTGAATCCCGGAGTTCGGATCGAAGCCCTGACGCCGGATTTTGCCGGCAATCTCCAGGCAGTCGAGACTGTCGTTGATGGAGGATTGGATGTCTACGCGCAAAACCTGGAAACCGTCGAGAGACTGACCCGGTCCGTGAGGGATCCTCGGGCCGGTTATCGGCAAACCCTGGATGTGTTGGCTCATGCCAAAAAGTACAAGCCATCCCTCCTGACCAAATCCAGCCTGATGGTGGGATTGGGTGAAATCGAACCCGAGATCGAACAGGCTTTTGATGATCTGAGACGGGTGGGGGTCGATATTGTCACCTTGGGCCAGTACCTTCAGCCCACCTCCAACCATGTGCCAGTGATCCGTTATGTGTCGCCGGACGAGTTTGCTCGTTATCGGGATTTGGGTCTCTCGCGAGGCTTCCTGGAAGTGGTTGCCGGACCATTCGTACGATCCAGTTATCGGGCGGAACAAGTTTTTGAGGTCCACCCGGATGGCAACCACACCCCCGCTCCTGCTGCTCCTTAAGCTCAAGCGGGGGCTGAACGGGTTTCCGGATCGTCCTGCCGGTTCTCTCCGGCCGGCTCGTATCAGGCCGGTACTTGGGATTTCTGTGGTTGGGGCTTGCTCGGAGCCGGATGCTTGCCGTACCTCGCGGCTTCGAGAGAGGCCTTGTAGTTGAGATACTTGATCCACTGCTGTGCCTGCTTCGCGGCATCGGGATACCGAAGAGCCTGATGGAAAAGTGGCACGGCTTGGATATATTGCCGCATCTTGATCAGCGCCGTCCCTTCCAGTAGATAGGCTTGTCCCGCTTGAGCCAGGCCTCCTTTCCTGATTGCGTCCCGAGTCGAACGAGCCACACAGCTCCAGTTGGCTTGCCGGTAACAAAGGTCCGCTTCGTACAGGTAGAGCGAGCCATTCGGCGCACTCGGAGCTGCTTCTGCAATGGCTTGTTCCATTTTGGGTTGGTTATGGGCCCGGCTCCAGGCACTGACCAGAAGTTGCAGATTGGAGGAGTTTTTGGGTAGTTTGTGGCTATCCATCATTTGCTGAAGCATGATGGCTGCTTGAGTGGGATTCCCAAACAGGACATCCAGCTTGATGAGATTCTCGATGTCGGACTGACTGGTTAGCTGACCCAGGGCATAGGCTTTCTGCAGGGTCTGAAGCGCCTGGGTGTTCTGGTGCAGCTCCAGTTGCGTGTTCGCCAGCGCAGACCAGAAGCTGGCTTGTTGCGGCCAGTGACGAAGCATGGCTTGCAATGTTTTGGCCGAGGCGCTGAAATTTTTCTCTTTGACATACGTGTTCAGGATAATTTCATATGCCACTTCAGGTGGTTTCAACCCCTTCTGTTTTTTCAGGTTGATGGCCTCACGTGCATACTGGCGTGCCTTCCGGGGTTGATTGGCTTGGTAGTATGTCTGTGCCAGGAAAACGACTTGGGAACCCGAAGGGGGCCTGGATCCCCGCTGTGCCATGTACTGACGCAAGTAGGTGATGGCCTGAATGGGTTCATGGATATTGGAGTAGGTGATGGCCGCGTTGTACAACAGGTTTCGCTGCTGTCTGGGTGGCAGTCCGTTGGTTTTCACCGCTTTTGTCACGTACGGAACTGCTGCGCGATAGTTCCCTTCAAAAATATAGGTGTTGGCGATCATTTCCAGACAAAGCGCGCGCGGATAGGTGTCGTAGCGGTCGTAGCTCAAAAGGCTCTTCAATATCCCGCGAGCTTCGACGTAGCGCTTTTGCCCCATCAGTTTCTGGGCCCGCTGCAGGCGTTTGTAACTATAGGCATCCAGCATGTATTTGTGCTGTGAATAGTGCTTGCCGATCCGGTGTGCCTGGGCTGGTGATCCCGTAGCGAAAGCGGCCACGAGGGAGAAGGCCAGTGCCAGCCCGATGGTAAGGGAGGACCGGCTGGATCGAGTGGTAGGGGGTTGTGATGTCATGGTACGGATGGCCCTCTTTAAGACCGGAAGTGTGACCTGAACCGTCTTTATCATCGGTGGAAATCCACTGTCTCGTCAAGCAGGCCCTCAAATCCATGGCGGTGACTGGTGGTCAGCCCTCACATCTTCGGAAAAACTGACCCGTACCTAACGGGTGTGGAGGGGGGACTCCAGACAACAGTGAGTTATGACTCCAAAACCGGCGGGTGCCACACCCTTTGACATGTCATGGTCGGAGGATGTCGCGAACCCACTGCATTTTTAGCAATGTCAAGGCAACCGGCTTGGAGAGATACGGGTCGATGTCGGTTGCGGACCTTAGCTTTCTGGTGCAGGCGGGGGATTGGTGGTTTTTTCATGATTATTTTGGAAAAATCTTGTTTTGGCATTTCTTTTAGGGCACAACTTTGCCCATTCTCAAGGCCAAGGGTTTCGTTAGGTTTCATCGTAAGGAAAGCAAGCCACTGGGAACCGGGTCTACCGTGTTCGAACACGGTTTGCCGGTTTCCGGAACCAGCCGAAAACAGGAGTGTGTTATTTTTGCAACGGAAATGCAGGGGGTAGGCACCACATAGGCTTGCCTTGAAACCAGCAAGTGACACCCAGCAAGTTTCCCCGGATTGTGGGATGCGTCCTGGGCTGCCGAAAAACAGGGTTTGGAAGAGTGTTGCACTTTGCCAAAACGCGTTGTAGAGTAGCGGGGAAAGCTAGGTAGTGGCGGCCAGCCTAATCCGGATTTTGTTTGGCTCTTGAAATCAGCCAAACCGGAGTTGGAGGGGGTCGCCATGTTTATTAATCTGCTGAGCGCCCATCGCTCTAACCTGAGGTACCAATAAGTGGATATCAACTACCTTATCCATATCGCCGCGG
>JAKATI010000077.1 GCA_021828045.1 Pseudomonadota bacterium
TGTCTCAAGACCCTCCGGAACCTCGGCTTTTCCATTGCCATCGATGATTTTGGAACCGGGTATTCGTCACTTTCCTACCTCAAACGGCTGCCGATCAGCCGGATCAAGATCGACCGGATCTTCATCCAGGACCTCCTGAAGGACCCGGTCAACCAAGCCATCGTGAGTACCCTGATTGACCTGGCCCACCGTCTCCGGATCGAGGCGGTTGCCGAGGGCGTCGAGATCCAGGATCAGCTGGCCTACCTCAAAGAGTTGGGTTGTGACAAGGCACAAGGCTATGTCCTGACTCCTCCCCTGCCCGCACGGGAACTCACCGACTGGATTGAGCGGTTCCCTGGATCCCGGGCCCCGAAGCGGACGGGCCACGGCGCATGAAGGTACGAGCCTCCCCAAAAAAAGTACCGGCCGGGCCGAAAAAGCGGATGGCAAGCCGGAGGGGGATACAGGAGAGCTATGAGTACCTGTTCATGCACCATCCCGTCCCCATGTGGATCTACGATACCGGAAGCCTTCGCTTTCTTCTGGTCAACCATGCGGCCCAGGCCAAGTATGGCTATTCGCGTGATGAGTTCCTGTCCATGACCATCCAGGATATCCGGCCTTTGGAAGAACGTGACCGTCTCGCCTCCTTTGTCCGGACCGCCCATCCGGAGCTGGGTTCTGCGGGTCTCTGGCAGCACCGCCTGCACGATGGCAGCCTCATCACCGTGGAAATCATCTCCCATACACTGACCTGGAACGGCCGGAGCGCCCGGCTGGTGGCGGCCCACGACGTGACTGCACTGAGACAATCCCTGAGGGATCTCGAGCAGAGCCAGCTGAACCAGGCCGCCATCCTGCAGCACTCCCTGGACGGCATCATCACCATGAATGAACGGGGTGAACTGACCCAGGCCAATCCGGCCGCGGAAGCCCTGTTTGGATGGACCGAGGAAGAAGTGCGGGGGAAAACCATCGCGGATCTCCTGATCCCCCCGGAATGGCGCGAGTCCCACGAGAAAGGCCTCAAGCGGTTCCTCGAGACCCGCTCCTCCCAGATCCTGGGGCAACGCCTGGAGATGGAAGCCCTGCGTGGCAATGGCGAGCGTTTCCCCATCGAACTCACAGTTGTGGCCATCCCGGACGGACCCACCTTCAGCTTCACGGCATTCCTGCGCGACATCACGGACCGGAAAAAATCCGAGCAGGCCCTTTTGGATCTCAACCGGGACCTCGAAAACAAGGTCCAGGAGCGTACCCTGCATCTCGAAGCGCTGAACCGGGAACTGGAATCTTTCTCCTACTCGGTCTCGCATGACCTCCGATCGCCGCTCCGCGCGATTGCCGGATTCAGCCAGGCCCTGGAAGAAGATTTTGGGGACCGGCTGGGCGCCATGGCCCAAGGCTACCTGACCCGGATCCAGGCAGCGGCCAGGCGGATGGCACTTCTCATCGATGACCTGCTGCAACTGGCCCGTGTCTCCAAGGCCTCTCTCAACCCCGAATCCCTCGACCTGGGTGAACTGGCCCAATCGGTCATGGCGGAACTGGAAGAAGGAAGTGAACGGAAAATCAAGCTGGAGGTCGACCACCCCCTTCCCATCCGTGGGGATCCCAGGCTCCTTCGGGTTTTGGTCTTCAATCTTCTCGACAATGCAAAAAAATTCACATCCCGGAACCCGGAGGCATGGATTCACGTGGGCCAATCCATCCAGGATGGGGAATCCGCTTATTTTATTACCGACAATGGGGTCGGCTTTGACATGGAATACGTGAACAAGCTGTTTGTTCCTTTCCAGCGGCTTCATGACAACCGGGATTTTGAAGGGACCGGGGTTGGATTGGCCACGGTCCACCGGATCGTCCTGCGCCATGGAGGGCGGATCTGGGTTCAGAGCCGGCCTGGACAGGGAACCACTTTTTATTTCCACTTGCCATCGGGAGAGCCTGGCCATGCCTGAAAAAAGCATCCTTCTGGTTGAAGACAATCCGGATGACGTTGCACTTACCCTGCGGGCCTTCCAGAAAAACCAGATCCAAAATGAGGTTCATATCGCTTCCAACGGCGCGGAGGCACTGGATTTCCTCCATCATCGCGATGCGACCACCGGGAAATACGCCCATCCACTACCGGTTGTCATGCTGCTCGACCTCAAGTTGCCCAAGGTGGATGGATTCGAAGTACTGAAACGTGTCCGCGGACATGAACGGACCTGTTACCTGCCGACCATCATTCTGACTTCATCCAAGGAAGAGCGAGACCTCGTGGAGGGTTACCGGCTGGGAGCCAACAGCTACGTCCGGAAGCCCGTGAGTTTTGACGACTTCATGCAGGCCGTCAAGCAGCTGGGACTCTATTGGTTGCTCATCAACGAAACCGTAACTGAAAATCATTCGTTGTAATCTTTGCCCAGCACGCAGGAAAGATCCCGTACAATAAAAGAAGCCGATCTGGGAGAGGTGGCAGAGCGGTTGATTGCACTGGTCTTGAAAACCAGCAGAGATGCAAGTCTCTCGTGGGTTCGAATCCCACCCTCTCCGCCAATCAGGAAGCCGGAACTCTATCCGCTGATCTCAAATCCCGGAAGATCCAAGCTCCACCCATCACGCACAAACCGGCAATCCATGCCGGGATCAGGGCGGGTGCCAAGGCGAACAACAATCCCAGGATCGCGGTTCCTGCCAGCTGGCCCACTCCCAGGATGAATCCCAGGGAACCGAAAGCACGGGAGTCGGGCCGTGGTTGCCGGGAACCGAAGTCCGCAGGCACGAGCGTCTCCTGGCATCCCAGCTGGACACCCCAGAGGGCAAGCCCCAACCACAGGAGAGGACCCTCACCCCAAAAGAGCAACCCCATGGAGAAGGCCAGAAACAGGGGAAGGACAGAAAGCATCGGGCGGCCGATCCGGTCGTAGAGGACGCCGGCTGCGAGGCCTCCCAACCCGTCACAGGCCATGACCAGAGCGAACCCTCCAGCAACGGCACTGGCCGTCCAGTGCCATCCGGCCATCAGCGCATAACCGATGAAGAGGTAACTGCCGCCTGCAGCGGAAAGTACGGTAGCCCAGCGCAGGAAACTGCGTCGGTTCCCCTTTTCTTCCGTCTGTTTCCCGGCCTTCTCCCCTCCCCCGTCCGTTGGCAGGCAAGCCGCCTCTGCGGGCGAGAAACGGTACGCCACAACCAGAAAAACCATGGCGAGCACGGCCGGAACGACCAGAAGGGCGAAGGCAGTGCGCAAGGAGTGCGTCAACAACCAGACTGTCAAAAACAGGGGGCCGATGACGGCGCCGGTCTGGTCCAGGATTTCGTAGACTCCAAACGCCTTGCCGTGCCCCATTCCCGATCCCGCGATGGAGAGCAGGCGGTTTTTTACCGGATTCCGGATTCCCCGGCCCAAACGCTCACATGCGAAAAGCAGCACAGCCGCCCAGACGGCATGGACATAGACCAGTGCCGGAAGCGCAAACAAATTGAGTGCGTAACCGGTGACCAGAACGCGCCACGGGTGATTGCCGGACTGGGCCCAGGCGCCCCCGATCCAGCGGCCGCCAAACTGGAAGAATTCGATGATGCCACTCAAAAGACCGATTCCCAGAGGAATCGCACCCAGGAAAAGGAGAAAAGGACCCGCGAGCCCGCGCCCCCCCTCGTAGTTGGCATCCGCAAACAGGCTGACGACGCCGAGAGCCAGTACAAATCCCAAAGGCCAGAACAGCTTCCGGCGGCGGATCATCCGTTCGGGTGCTCCCGGCCGACTCCTCCCCGGATCTCACGGATGCCGCCCAGATAGGACTGGAGGCAGGACGGGAGGCTGACCTTTCCGCTTTCATCCTGCCGGTTTTCCAGGAGCGCGAGCAAGGTGCGGCCGACGGCCAGTCCGGACCCGTTCAGGGTGTGGACCCAATCCGGTTTTGACTTCGCATCCTGCCTCCAGCGAGCGTTCAGGCGTCGCGCCTGGAAATCCCGGAAATTACTGCAGGAGGAAATCTCCCGGTACCGCTTTTGGCTTGGGAGCCATACTTCGAGATCATAGGTCTTCGCAGATGCAAAACCCGTATCCCCGGCGCATAACAGCATCACCCGGTACGGCAGTTCCAACTGGACCAGAACTGACTCCGCGTGCCCGACCAGCCGTTCATGGGCTTGGGACGATTCTCCGGGAATCGTGATCTGGACCAGCTCCACTTTTTCAAACTGGTGTTGGCGGATCATGCCCTTGAGATCCTTTCCGTAGGAACCGGCCTCGGAACGATAGCAGGGGGTGTGGGCTACCCACTGCTTGGGGAGCTCGGATCCTGAAAACACATGGTCGCGGGCTAGGTTCGTGACGGGTACTTCAGCTGTGGGGATCAGGAACCAGTCGACATCGGGTCCGACCCGAAACAAATCGGACTCGAACTTTGGCAGCTGCCCGGTTCCGGTGAGGCTCTGCCGGTTGACGAGGTGGGGAACGTAGATTTCCTCGTACCCGTATTCCCGGACATGCCAGTCCAGCATGAAGGCTGTGAGAGCCCGCTGGAGTCGGGCGAGGATGCCTCGGAGGACGACAAAGCGAGCGCCCGTGATTACGCTGGCTGCGGAAAAATCCATCCCCTGGATCATCTCGCCCAGTTCGACGTGATCCCGGGGCTTGAAAGCGAAGTCCGGAACATGGCCCCATCGGCGAAGTTCCTGGTTCGCACCCTCCTCCATCCCCTCCGGAACGGTGGCATCCAAAAGGTTCGGCAGCGTAAGGCAAAAGGCCTCCAAACCGGCACTGAGTTTCCGGAACGCCTGTTCGGCATCCACGAGCTCCCGATCGAGATGGGTCAGTTTCTCAAGTTGCACCCGGAGTTCCTCGGCTGGGGATTCCAGGGCCTTGAGCTCGCCCACCCGGCGGGAACCCTCATTGCGGTGCTTTCTCAGGTCTTCCAGGCGGGTCTGAAGGCTCCTGCGTTCCGCCTCCTGGCTGACGTACCAGTCGACGTCCATCCGGAATCCCCGCCGCGCGAGCTGTGCCGCAACCCCACCGGGATCCTGTCTCAAAAGCTTGATATCGATCATACAACCCGGTGCATTTGCTTGAAGAATGGGAAGAAACGGCTTGGCGCATTATGCCACGATTGTCGATGGTTTCGACGGCAGACGAGGCGACAGATCGGCGTTTCGCCTATGCTGCAAGAGAGTGCCGGTCCGGAGGAGTCATGCAATACCTTTCCTACGCCTTTGGCAAAAACCATTTTCTGCTTGATCCGGATCTCGACGTGATCCTGCGTCACTTTTGGCCCTCTTGTGGGGAGCATCAGGCAGAGCTTCGAAGCTTTGGCGAGTGGTGTGGCCGGGAGATCTACCAGGCAGGCTACCATATCGACCAGGAGAGCCCACCGACCCTGGTCCATCATGATCTCGACGGACAACGCATCGACCGGGTCCGCCTGTCCCCGGTCGAGGAAGGAATCCTGCCGAGGCTGGCCACGATCCTGACTCCACCCTACCGGGGAGGAAGCTGGCAGCACCATTTTGCCCTGGGATACCTCCTGGCGGATCCTGGCCTGTACTGCATTCTCACCATCACCGGGCAGACCGCGTACGCACTCCACAAATACGCTCCCGAACACGTGGCCATCAAGGAAAAACTGCTGTCCGGCCAGTATTGGGGAGCCACCTGGATGACGGAAAACCAGGGAGGCAACGACCTCGGAGCCAACCGGACCCGGGCCGTCGTCGATTCCGGCGGGACCTGGCGTCTTCACGATGGCGACAAATACTTTGCGAGTGGTGCGGGTCTCGCCGACTGGGCACTCACCACCGCCCGCCCGGAAGGGGCCCCACCCGGTGCCAAGGGTCTTGCCCTCTTCCTC
>JAKATI010000078.1 GCA_021828045.1 Pseudomonadota bacterium
TTCCGATCTGGATCCCATCCGGTCCGGCCAACTCGCTATAATGAACCGCCCCCAGAGGGGTTCTCCTGGAGTCGGTCATGTCCCTTGAAGCGCTGGGTCCCGGCAAGCCGCCGCATGATTTCCACGTGGTGATCGAAATTCCCGCGTGGGCACCACCCGTCAAATACGAGATGGACAAGACCTCCGGATTGCTCCAGGTGGACCGTTTCCTGTCGACCGCCATGGTGTACCCGGCCAACTATGGATTCGTTCCCAGGACCCTGGCGGAGGATGGAGATCCGGTGGATGCCCTGGTGGTCACGCCGCATCCCCTGGTCTGTGGTTCCTTCATCCGCGCGCGGGCGATCGGCCTTCTGCGCATGACCGACGAGCATGGCCCGGATGCCAAGCTTCTGGCGGTTCCGGTCGATGCCGTCTGCCGGAGCTACAGTGCCATCCGCGAACCCGCCGACTTCCCGTCCTGCGAGCTCGACCGGATCGCACACTTTTTTGCCCATTACAAGGATCATGAGCCGGGCAAGTGGGTCAAAATCGAGAAATGGGAAGGGTCCCAGGCGGCTGCCACCGAACTGGCCGAGGGGATCGGTCGCTATCCGGGTCACGGATCCGGGCCCGCCTGATCCCGGGCCGTCTAAAAGACATCGAAGACGAGTCCACGGGGAGAGTGGGCGGCGACCACGTCCGTGCCGTAGAGGGCGGTCAGGTGCTCCGGAGTGAGGCAGTCCCTGCTGTCTCCCACGACGGTCCGGCCGCCGCCGAGCAAAAGGAGAACCCGGGTCGTGAAACGGATGGCGGCAGTCGGGTCATGGAGCGCCATCACGATCGCCTTGCCGCGCTTCCGGGCCAGCCCGAGGAAGTGTTCGAAGAGCCGCCTCTGGTAGTGGAGGTCGAGCTGGGTCGTGGGCTCATCCAGAAGATAAAGGTCGGGATCCTGGGCCAGGATCAAGGCGACCGAAAGCCGGCGGCTTTCCCCGGCTGAAAGTGCCTGGGAGGGACTTTGCCGTTGCCCCAAAAGACCCGCAATCCGGAGTGCCGACAGGGTCCGTCTCAGATCCCCATGGTGCGGCCGGCCCCAGAGCCCGAGATGGGGATGCCGGCCGAGCAAGGCGGTTTCGAAGACGGTGAGCGGGAGCCCGGGCTCGTTGTCCTGGAGAAGGATCGCCATCCGGCGGGCCCGCGCGCGTCTCGCCCAGCGTTCGAGCGGCTGGCCGTCCAGCCGGATCGAGGATCCCTCCGGGGCCGGCCGCAGCCCCGCCAAGGTCTTGAGGAGGGTGCTTTTCCCGACTCCGTTGGGCCCGAGGATGCCCCAGACTTCACCCGGCCGGACGCAGAGCGACAGGTTCTCGCAGATAACATCGTGAGGACTTGCGAGATCGAGGTGTGCCACCTCGAGCGTGGGGTTCACGAGCGCAGGATCCCGGTCCGGTTCGAGCGGGCGAGCAGGAGGAGAAAGAGGGGAACGCCGAGAAAGGCCGTGAGCACGCCGACCGGCAGTTCTCGTGGAGCCAGGAGACTCCTCGCCAGGGCATCGGCTGCGACGAGGAGGCTGCCCCCCCAGAGACCGGCCAGCGGGAGAAGTTTGCGGTGATCCGCGCCCACGGTCATCCGGACGAGATGCGGGACGATCAGTCCCACAAAACCGATCATGCCGGCCTGGGTGACGGCCAGGGCGGTGCACAGGGAGGCAAAGAGGTAGAGGCCCAGCGTGAGCCGGCCGGTGTGGACCCCGAGACTCTGCGCCGTCTCGACGCCCCGGAGCAGCACATTGAGTTCGCCGGCGAAGGGCCAGAGCAGGAGAATGGCGAGCAGAAGGGCCGGAAGTCCCATGCCGGCAGCCACCATGCCCGGGCTGTAGGCCAGGCTGCCCATGAGCCAGAAGAGGAGGGTATGGAGCGTGGGTTCGGGCGAGAGGGCGAGGAGCAGCGTCACCACGGCACTCAGACCGGAGGCCATGATGATCCCGGTGAGGAGGAGCCGGATCGGGGTGATGGGTCCGGTCAGACGCGTGAGGAGCAGGAGGAGGGCGGTCGCGAGTGCGGCCCCCAGAAAGGCATTGCCCATGACCCCGTAGAGCGGGAGGCCCGCCATGAAACTCAGGAGGGCTGCCACGGCAGCCCCCCCGGAGACGCCGAGCACATAGGGGTCGGCCAGTGGGTTGCGCAGAAGGACCTGGAGCAGCGCGCCCGACAGGGCGAGCAGGCCGCCGACCGAGAAGGCCAGGAGGATCCGGGGGATCCGGAGCTTCCAGACGATGGTCTGGATGACCACCGGTCCCTCGTGGCGCAGGGCCTCGAGAATGCTTGGAGGAGGCAGGGCCACGCCGCCCAGCATGAGCCCGGTGAGGCACGATCCGGCCATGATCAGGATCGTTCCCCCGATGAGCAGGGGGAGGGGGGGATGCGCGAAAAGGGGAGGGCGTTCCCGTTGGCGGGTGGTCTCTAGCCCCACGAGTCCGGTCTCAAGACGGCGAGGAGCACGATGGCGATCAGGAAGAGGGAGGGAAGTTCGTTGAGCCACCGGTAGAAACGGGGAGGTCTGCGTGTCGGCTGCCGGTGCAGGTCACCGACCAGGTATCCCAGGTAGGCGTGATCGGCGACGAGTCCGGCGACCAGGACGAGCTTGATCCGGAGCCAGAGGGGGGGAGGCCAGAACCAGCCCAGCAGCAGCCAGAGACCGAAGAGCACGGTGGCAACCCCCCCGATGGTCATGAGCGTGAACAGCCGGCGTTCCATCACGGTGAAACGCGCCCGGGCGGACTCCGCGAGCTCCGGATCGCTGTGGTAGACGAAGAGGCGCGGGAGGTAGAACAGGCCGGCAAACCAGGTCACCATGAAGATGATGTGGAAGGCTTTGATCCAGGCCATGTCAGCCTCGTCCGGAAGTGGCCCCCTAGGGTAGCGCAAATGGACGGGTGGATGAGCCGGTGTGGGGGCGAAGGAACGAATTCACAGGCCGGATCCCCGGGGGGATCGCCACCCGTGGGCAAAACCGTTAGGATGGGGAGGCCCCCGGAACTCAAAGGTCGCCTGTGCCCCGCCTGATCATCCAGCACTATGCGCCCGAACGGATCTGGCTCATCCGGATCGCGGTGGCACTCCTTTTCCTGGTCGCGGTTCCCGCTGCCTACTGGATCGGCGAGATCCAGGCCGGCTACAACCGCTTCGAGGCGCACAGTGAAATCACCGGCTTGCGCCAGAGGAGCCGGTCGCTCCGGATCCAGCTGCGTCACCTCAAGGAAGCGCTCGGCCACGAGCAGGAGCTCAACCGGGTGGATGCCCTGACCCGGGAAAAGGTCCGGACCCGGATCGTCAAGATCGAGAACCGTCTCCTCATCCTGCGGGAGCGACTGGATTTTTACCGGGGGATCGTGGCTCCCTCCAAGCTCAACCATGTGCTCCGGATCCAGGGACTGGACATCATCCACACGCACGGTCACCATTTCGTCTACCGCCTGGTCCTGATTGCGACGCCCGCGCATCACGAAGCGATCCAGGGCCAGGTCGAACTCACGGTGGTGGGACGCGCCGATGGACGACACCAAGTGCTCGGCCTCCGTGCCCTCGCGCCCCAGAGCCAGGATCCCCTGCCCTTCGGGTTCCGGTCCTACGAGGATTTGGTGGGACACCTGATCCTCCCGCGGGATTTCCGGCCGAAGGCGGTCCACATTGCCGTTCGGGTCACGGGACAGGCCCATCCGGTTTTGTCGCAGACTTTCGAGTGGCCCGTTTTTCTTTCCTGAGGAAACCTCCATGCTCAAGGCACCCAACAAACCTCCCCCACCCAAGATTGCCACCCTGATCGGCAGCAATACCACGCTCACCGGCGAAGTCCACTTCCAGGGAGGTCTGCACGTGGACGGCCACATCCACGGCAACCTGGTTTCGGATGGCGAGCACTCCCTCATGATCATCAGTCCCACTGCCTCGGTGGAAGGCGAGATCCATGGACATGAGGTAGTCATCAACGGCCGGGTCCAGGGGGATGTCTACGCCTTGGGCCGACTCGAGCTGGGGGAGACCGCCCAAGTGACCGGAGACGTCTACTACGGCGCGATCACGGTTGCGATTGGTGCCACGGTCAACGGACGCCTCGTCCATCGCCCCGGCGAACCCAAGCTGATCGAACACCGCCAGGGTCCGGGCCCCGACTGATCTCCGGCCCGGCCCCCCATGCTAGAATGAGGCCATGAACGAGGTTTCCCCGCTTCAGGAGCTGGGCAGCGTGGTGTTCACCGAGGCGGCTGCGCGTCGGGTGCTCTCGCTGATGCAGGAAGAAGGCCGGACGGACCTCAAGCTGCGCGTCTATGTCAGCGGGGGGGGCTGTTCGGGCTTCCAGTACGGATTTTCCTTCGAGGAGGCCGTCCAGGAAGACGATCTCCAGGTGGAGCGGGAGGGAGTGATTCTCCTGGTTGATCCGCTCAGCCTGCAGTATCTCCAGGGAGCGGAGATCGACTACGCCAACGACGCCGAAGGCGAGCAGTTTGTGATCCGGAACCCCAATGCCGTGACCACCTGCGGTTGCGGGTCCTCCTTTACGGTCTGATCCGCCCGTCTCCCGGGCTGCGGCGGAGGAGCCGTCCCTCCGGATGAGGTCCCGATTTTCAAATTCCCGGACCAGATCGATGAGATCCAAGCGGGCGTATGAGAAAGGACGTTGTATTGCACACGGATGGCATCAGGGCATACTTCTCGCGCGTGAACTGCCCGCCCCCGTTGTGCACGACACGAGGCAGGAAGCGTTCCGTGAAGTCTGTCTCCTGCTGGCTTGCGAAGTGGCCTGAGTCCTGCAGAAGAACCGATGGCAAACGTCGCGGACAAGCTTGCTGGGCTGGTTGTCCTCTGGCCGTATTGTCGGGGTGGCCGGCCCAACGTCGCACAAGTGCTAGGGCGCCGGCGCGGCGGCGTTGCCGGCCCACCGCGTCAGCGTATTTCCATACACCCATTGCAACGGCCGTGGCTACCCTTTCGATTGGGTTGCCACAGTTTGAGCGACTGCTTCATCGATCTGAGATCCTGGCGCGGATTTCCGCCAGGAGTCGTGGGCCGGCGTTGGCGTGGCAGAGAGGGCCTAATCTTCGTTCAACGCAAGCGCAAATGAGACGGCGGCGGCTGCCTGTTTCATCTTGTGCCGCGACAATCGGGCAATGTGATCGCCAATCTGGCCCTTGGGTACGGTCTGAAGGTTGTCGAAGTTTGCCGCGCAGGTGCGGGGAAGTCCGTCTTCCTCCGTCAGCACCACTTCGGTCGGGATGCTTCTGATCGTCGATGTGATCGGCGCAATGGTGACGGAGTTTAGGACCGTGATTGCCGATTCGCGAGTGAGAATCAGCACGGGGCGCTTCTTGTCGGGCGTCCTGAACATATACCAGCAGACGTCGCCCCGGTTCACTGGGCGCCCCAGTCCTGTTCGTTCAGCCAGGCGTCGAATTCCCCGGGGGCCACCGGATGGAGGGCATAGCCGTGCGCGTGACGCGTCTCCTCGTTGCGGAGGTGCTGGCGGCGGATTTCGGTTTCCAGGGCGTGACGGATGAAGGCCGAGCGCGTAGTCCTCCTTTCACGGCTCATCTTGTCGACCCGCTTGAGGAGTCGATCGTCAATCATCATCTGGATCGTTTTCATGGCCATGGATGATCATGTGGAGCACTCTCCACATTCTACTCCACATGGGTTTTGGGTACCCCATCGGACGAACAGCCGTCCTGGAGGTCTCATAATGACGGGGTCTGGGGTTCGGGTCCCTCCCTTGCACCAATAAATCAAAGGCATACAGAACCGGTTTTCGCGTCCGGTGTCTCCATAGGTGCAG
>JAKATI010000013.1 GCA_021828045.1 Pseudomonadota bacterium
AGGCCAGTCCCGTCACCTGCCCGACCTGGTCGTGCGTTTCGGCGCGGCCGTAGCGGAAACGGGCGACACCCAGGTAATCGGCCAGGGTTTCCGGGGTGGGCACAACCGGATGCGGGGTCGTGGGATCGACCTGGAGCCGTTTCGCAACCTTGCGGGTGATCTTGGCAATCTCCCGCTCCAGGTTGCGGACGCCCGCCTCCTGGGTGTAACGGCGGACCATCGTCAACAGGATCTCTTCGTCGATCCGGCAATCGTCCGTCGAAAGCCCGGCATTGGCAAACTCCTTGGGCACGAGGTAGCGGCGGGCGATATTGAGCTTCTCCTCCTCGGTATAGCCCGGCAGGCGGATCACCTCGAGCCGGTCCAGGAGGGCCGGGGGGATGTTGAGCGTGTTGGCCGTGGCGACAAAAAGCACGTGGGACAGGTCGAAATCGACCTCGAGGTAGTGATCGTTGAAGGTGTGGTTCTGCTCGGGATCCAGGACTTCGAGCAGGGCGGCGGACGGATCACCGCGGAAATCGACCGACATCTTGTCGATCTCGTCGAGCAGGAAGAGCGGGTTCCGGACCCCCACCTTGCTCAGGTTTTGCATGATCTTGCCGGGCATGGAACCGATGTAGGTCCGGCGGTGGCCCCGGATCTCCGCCTCATCCCGGACCCCACCCAGAGACATGCGCACAAAGCGCCGCCCGGTGGCACGGGCGATGCTCCGGCCCAGGGAAGTTTTTCCGACACCCGGGGGGCCCACCAGGCAGATGATCGGTCCCCGGAGACGGCCGTGGGAAACCCGCTGCTGGACGGCCAGGTACTCGAGAATCCGCTCCTTGACCTTCTCCAGGCCGTAGTGGTCCTCCTCGAGGATCCGTTCGGCCGCCTGCAGGTCGCGCGAAATCCGCGTCGTCCGTTTCCAGGGAAGGCCGAGCAGGGTATCGATGTAGTTGCGCACCACGGTGGCTTCGGCCGACATCGGGGCCATCTGCTTCAGTTTCTTGAGTTCGGATTGGGCTTTCGACAGCGCCTCCTTCGACAGGCCGGCTTTCTCGACCCGCCGGTCCAGTTCGTCGAGTTCGCTCACCCCCTCATCCATCTCGCCCAGCTCGCGCTGGATCGCCTTCATCTGCTCGTTGAGATAGTATTCGCGCTGCCCGCGCTCCATCTGCTGCTTGACGCGGCCCCGGATGCGGCGATCGATCTGGAGCACCTCGATTTCGCCTTGCATGCACTCGAGCACCTTCTCGAGGCGTTCCTTGAAGTCCAGGCATTCGAGAATCTGCTGTTTCTGTGTCGGCGGCAGCGAGACATGGGCCATCACGGCATCGGCCAGGGGCCCGGGCTCCTCGATGGCGGAAAGCGAGGCCACGACCTCCGGGGGCGTCCTGCGGCTGATCTTGACGTAATCCTCGAACAGTCCGATCAGGGTGCGCTTGTAGACCGAAAACTCGCGTTCCTGGAACGCCTCGACCGACTTCCAGCTCGTATCCCGGTTCTCCTCGATCCGTTCGGCCCGTGCGGTGAGAAAGGGCTCGGTGGTCCAAGAGCGCACGCGGGCCCGCTGGCGGCCCTCGACCAGCACCTTGACCGTGTTGTCCGGCAGCTTGAGGAGCTGGAGCAGGACCGCGACCGTTCCGACCTCATAGAGCCCCTCCGGCTCCGGATTTTCCTCTTCCGCGGCCCGCTGGGCCACGAGCAGGATCTGCTTGTCCCCCTGGAGCGCCTGGTCCAGGGCCCGGATCGATTTTTCCCGGCCGACGAAGAGCGAGGTGACCATGTGCGGAAACACCACCACGTCCCGCAACGGCAAAACCGGAAAAGCCTCGGTCGGAGCGGTCAGGATCGTTTCATTCATTCATTCACCCGGAGCCTTCCCGCGGGAAGGCATCATCATGGCACAAGGGCCCTGTCTGGATCATGGGGATTTCGGTTGTGGATTTCAAGCCGTCGGTCAGCCTTCGTCGGAGGCAGCCTTGCGTTCCCGTCCGTAGATCACATAGGGACGGGACTGCCCGGCCACCACGGATTCATCCACCACCACCTTGCTCGCTCCCTTGAGGCTGGGCAGGTCATACATCACGTCCAGGAGGAGCTGTTCGAGGATCGTCCGGAGCCCGCGGGCACCCGTCTTGCGCTGAATGGCCTTGTGCACGACCGCCCGCAGTCCGGAATCACGGAACTCGAGCTCGGCGCCCTCCATCTCGAACAGCTTCTGAAACTGCTTGACAATGGCATTCTTGGGCTCGGTGGTGATCCGGATCAGCGCCCCCTCGTCCAGTTCGTCGAGAACCGCGACCACGGGCAGCCGGCCCACGAACTCCGGAATCAACCCGTAGCGGATGAGGTCCTCGGGCTCGGTATTGGACAAGAGCTGGCTGAGCCCGGTCTGCGCGGAGGGAACCCGGGGGAGTTCGGCCGTAAAGCCGATCCCGCCGCGCTGGATCCTCTTCTCCACGATTTTCTCAAGACCGGAAAAGGCCCCCCCACAGATGAAGAGGATGTTCCGGGTATCCACCTGCAGGAATTCCTGCTGCGGATGCTTGCGTCCCCCTTGGGGAGGAACCGAGGCCACGGTGCCTTCGATCAACTTGAGCAGCGCCTGCTGAACCCCTTCCCCGGAGACATCGCGGGTGATGGAGGGATTCTCCGATTTTCTCGAAATCTTGTCGATCTCGTCGATGTAGACGATTCCGGTCTGCGCCCTCTCGATGTCGTAGTCGCACTTCTGGAGCAGCTTCTGGATGATGTTCTCGACATCTTCCCCGACATAGCCGGCCTCGGTCAGCGTGGTCGCATCGGCAATGGTGAAGGGGACATGGAGCAGGCGGGCCAGGGTCTCCGCGAGCAGGGTCTTTCCCGACCCGGTCGGGCCGACCAGCAGGATGTTGCTCTTGGCGAGTTCCACCTCATCCCGTTGCGACCCGTGCTCCAGCCGCTTGTAATGGTTGTAGACCGCGACCGACAGGATCTTTTTGGCATATTCCTGTCCGATGACATACTGGTCGAGCACCGCCTTGATCTCCTGCGGTTTGGGCAGCTTCTCGCTCACCCGCTCGGACTGCTCCTGGATCTCTTCCCGGATGATGTCCTTGCACAGCTCGACGCATTCATCGCAGATGTAGACGCCGGGTCCGGCAATGAGTTTCATGACCTCATGCTGGCTCTTTCCGCAAAACGAGCAGTACAGCGGATGCCCGTCGTTTTCTTTCCGGCCGTCGGAATCGGTCATGGAGTCGGCTCCTCGTGAATCGCGGGGGTCCCTGGATGGGACCGGTCAGGCGGGTTTGGAGTTCCGGTGCTCCAAAACCGCATCCAGTAAACCATAATCAATGGCTTCCTGCCCACCCATAAAGTTATCACGCTCCGTGTCCCGTGCAACCTGCTCAATCGACTTTCCGGTATGGAACGCCAGGATTTCGTTCAATTTCTGCCGCAAAAACAAAAACTCACGGGCATGGATGTCGATATCCGAAACCTGGCCCTGGAACCCGCCCCAGGGCTGATGGATCATGACGCGCGAGTGGGGCAGGCAGAAGCGCTTGCCCCGGGCGCCTCCCGCCAGAAGGACGGCCCCCATGCTCGCGGCCTGCCCGATGCAGATGGTGCTCACATCCGGCTTGATGAACTGCATGGTGTCGTAAATGGCGAGTCCGGCCGTGACGGATCCCCCCGGCGAGTTGATATAGAGGCTGATGTCCCTGTCCGCGTTCTCGGACTCGAGAAAGAGCAGCTGGGCCACCACCAGGTTGGCCACCTGGTCCTCGACGGGTCCCACGATGAACACCACCCGTTCCTTGAGCAGGCGGGAATAGATGTCGTAGGCCCGTTCACCCCGGGCCGTCTGTTCGATCACCATCGGAACCAGGTTGAGGCCGAAGGCGGCACCGGGCTCGGGAAGGACGGATGCAGGAGTGGGTCGGATCATGCCAAGGGCTCCGGGGAGGCGGGGTGGGGTGAGGATTCGAGGCCCATCATCCGGGCGAAGGTCTCCGGTACCTCCTCAATCTTTGCCCGGGCAATCAGCCAGTCCACGAGCTGTTCATCGAGGGCCAGCCGCTCGACGTCGCCCCGGATTTCCGGGCGGGTACGGAAATCGCCAGGCAGCTGGCCGGTCTGTCCGTTCTCCTGGGCCAGCGTGTCGAGGAGCGCTTCCACCCGGGCGGGCTCCGGGGCCAGCTGGAGTTCACGGATGAGTTCCCGGTAGACCAATCCGAGCGTCACACGACGGCGTGCCGCGGTTTCATAACGGGACCGGAGCGAGTCCGGGATCTCCCGGGTCACCTCGAGGCCGAGCTGGCGGAGCGTGTTCCGGTGCATGTCCAAGATCTCCTGCTCGACGAGCGCGCGCGGCAGCTCGATCGGGTTCTCCGAGACCAGATGGGCATCGATCGCTTGACGCAGCCTCTGACGGATGGCCTCGTCGAGCTCGTGCCGCATGCTCTCGCGGACCTCCCGCTCCCACTCCCCGACATCCGCGGTTCCAAAACTCTGGCAGAAGGCCTCATCCACTTCCGGCAGGTGGAGTTCCCCGACCTCCGCTGCCTTGACCGTGAAGCGGACCTCCCGCCCGGCCAGCTTTTCTTGCCCATAATCCTGGGGGAAACGGAGGCGGAAATCTCGCTCCTCATCCTTGCGGATGCCTCGGAGTGCCTCTTCAAAGCCCGGAATCTCCCGTCCGGCCCCGAGCTCGACGAAGACGTCCCGTCCGGTGCTGCCAGGAAAGGCCGTCCCGTCACCCAGCTCGGCCTCGTAGTCGATCCGGACCCGGTCGCCCATCCGGGCCTCCCGTTCGACCGGATGCCAGTGTGCCCGCTGCCGCCGCAACCGGGCGATCACGGCCTCCTCGTCCTGCGGGGTGATTTCCACCCGGGGGCGCTGGAGCGGAATCCCGTCATATCCCTTGACCCGAAACTCCGGCATGACCTCGAAGACCGCGGTGACGGTGAGGGACTGGCCGGGTGCGGCCGGAGGGACCTCGAAGGCGGGCGCGGATGCCGGACGGAGCGATTGGGCCGCAACCGTGTCCCAGTACCGGCGCTCGATCAGGTCGCGCAGGACTTCCTGACGGACCTCGGACCCGTAATGCTGACGGACCACGGCCAAGGGGGCCTTCCCGGGGCGGAAACCCCGGATCCGGCTCTTGGCGGAAAGTTTCTGGAGCCGTTCATCGACCCGCGAGTCCAGTTCCTGGGCGTCCAGGACAAAGGTCAGCCGGCGGATGAGCCCGTCTCCCGATTGAACTGCCAAAGACATCTGCTGACCCCCGCCCGGGCCGTTCCTGCCGGAACGCCGGGTCATCATGGTGCGAAAGGAGAGACTCGAACTCTCACGGGATTTCCCCACTGGTACCTAAAACCAGCGCGTCTACCAGTTCCGCCACTTTCGCGCCGGACTGCATCTCCCCCGGAGCACGATACCCGATGGATCGATCGGAATCAAACCCGTCTTATTTTAACCGAACCTGAGCGCTTCCGGACCCCGCACCTGCCCCCTGCGTCCAGCCTGCACAATACTGGATGAGACTTTGCATGGCGGGCCGGTCCCGGCCATGAACCGGCCAGTGGAGGTGCTCCCGAACGAGGAAGACGGAAACCCGGTGGAGCACCTCGAGATCCGCACGGAGGGCCGCCACATGACGGTCGGACGGATTGCGGCGTTCCACCTCGGCCAACTCGCCGAGAAAGGAACGGACCGACGGCCGGTCCAGGGTCTGGGCCAGTTCGATGCCAGTCGTGGCGAACCGACCGGGAGTGCCGGCCGCCAAGGCAGTCCGGATGGCCGTCTGCCAGCAATCGGCGTTCTCCAGACGGCGATCCAGGGCACGTTGATGTTCCTTGATCCTGGGCTGCTCCCGGGCAGATTCGTCCATGATTTCGAGATCGGCCCCGACATCCGCCAGAGCCGCCCGGAGGGCATGGAACCGGACCTTCTGGAAAAGCCGGGACTGGCGGAGGGTGGTGGGATACCAGGCGGCGGTGACGACGGGGATGGCCGTGCGACCCCGGACGTCGAAATGGAGCTCGACCGACTGCTGCCAGGGCACGAGGAGAAGGGTGATGTGTGCGGGCTTGGGAGTCTCGCCTTCGAGACGCCCGACCAGGGCATAGAGACGGCGAAAGCCCTCCTGCCAGCCATAAGCCCTCCTGCCTCCGTCCCCCCGCGTGACGTACCCGAGGCCGGACGCATCCCGGTGCCAGAGCAGCCAGGAGCGGGCGACGGCCGGCGGCGCCTCGACCCGCCAGCGCCAGTTCTGGTACCGTCCCCGACTCACGAGGCGTGACTCGATCAGGCGAAGGGGCGTGGTCCCCCGGTAGCGGCGGCCCTTGAGCTCGATTTGCCAGCGCACGCGATAGGGGGGATGGGCGGAGAGGATGCGGGCGTTCCGGAGGGGAAAGCTCCGAACGGAGGGTAAAGCCTCGATCCAGCCGTGGAGGCCGGCCCCGCTCCCGCACCCCGCGAGCTCAAGAAGCAGGAGCCCCACTCCAAGGAAACCGGCACCCGTCCGCGATCCACCCGGCATTCATGACCTCCCGGCGGAGCCTCCCAAACCGCCTGCTATCCCCTTGTTTGAGAGTAGCACGAACCGGTGCGGAGGGCAGCCCCCGGAGGCGGCACCCGCCTCTTTTTCGGGAGTCTCAGGGATCGCGGCGGATGTGAAAGCGTCCGGTGGGCGGGGCGGACTCGAGGTTCTCCGTGCTCATTTCGTATACCCGAGCCCCTCTGGGACCCTGGCGGAGACGTTCAGCCAGACGCCCGAGCCCGTCTTCGGGCCCGGCAGCCAGGACCTCCACACGCCCGTCGGGCGTATTGCGGACCCAGCCGGTGAGACCGAGCGCCAAGGCTTCCCTTTCCACGTAGCGTCGGAAACCGACCCCCTGCACCCGCCCGACCAAGTAGAAATGCCGGGCCCGAAGGCGGGCTTCCTCCGTTCGCGGGGCATCGTCTTTGGATTCCATGCAATCTCCCACCCATGCGGCCCGGGATCACCCATCCTAGCCGCGAAAGCCGGAATTTCACAACCCGGGGATCTCGACCGGATGGGACTCGCGCACAATCCGCAAAAAGGCGGTGAGGGCCGGGCTCGGACGCCGTCGCTTGAGCACGAGCCAGGTCATCTGGCGCACGAGCACCAGTTCCGCAAGGCCCAGGATCCGGAGCGTTCCGGCGGTCAGCTCATCGGCGATGGCACGCCGGGAAACCAGGGAGACCGCGACGCCGCTGGCCAGAACGTCCTTGATGGCCTCGGTACTCCCGAGGCAGAGCATGTCGCGGGGCGTGACTCCGATCCGGGTGAGGTGGCCCAGCACCACCTCGCGAGTTCCGGAACCCGGTTCGCGGACCAGGAAGGTCTGGTCCTCAAGTGCCTCCCGTCCCGGTTTTTTCCCGTTGAGCGGGTGCGAGGCCCCGATCACGGGAACCAGTTCGTCCTGATCGAAGGCCCGCACCGCGAACTCCTCCGGAGGAGCGGTCTCCCCCTCGACGAACCCCGCCTCGGCCTCCCCCCCGGCCAGTGCCGAATGGACGCCCGAAGAGTTGGTGATCGCGAGGGAGACCCGGACCTCGGGATGCCGCCGGTGGAACAGGGCCACCAGCCTCGGCAGGATGTAGTTCCCGATCGTGGTGCTCGCCACCAGATCCAGGCTTCCGCCCCGGAGCGTTTCGAGTTCGCGCACCGAGGCCTCGGCCTCCCGTTCCAGAAGCCCGATCCGCTGCGCGTACTGGAAGAGAACCTGCCCGCTCACGGTGAGACGGACCCCACGGGGCAGGCGGTCGAACAGCTGGGTACCGAGCTCGCGTTCGAGTGTCCGAAGTTCGCGCGTGACCGCAGGCTGGGTCACCCCGAGCCGCTCGGATGCTTTCGTGATGTTGCCAACCTCGGCAACGGTCCGGAAGATCTTGAGATGCCATAGATTCATGGAAGTGTCCTCATATTCATTTATTTATTTTATCAATTTAATAATAAAAATGCATTTTATTTATTTATAAACCGCGCTCATAATCCTGCCCGTTCGGTGAGACCGGGCCATCGGACCCGCTCTCTCCATTGATCACCACTCGGAGACCAAATCATGAAATGTCGAATGCTCAACCTGCCGAAATGGGCCCTGCCCTCCCTCGCCATGGCCCTGCTCACCCTGCCGGTCGCTTCCGCGAAACCGTTCTGGAGTTATCCCGTGATCCGGGGCTATGGTCCGGTTCACATCTGGCCGAATGTCGCACTGCGCCCGAATCCGCACCAGACCTACCGTGCCCTCTTCGACGTCACCAAACCCGGCAAGAGTTTCCTCAAGCTCAACCCGGGCCTGAGCCACATTGCCCGCGCCGTGAATACCTTCGTCGCCGCCGGCGTGCCGCTCAGTCATCTGCGCTTTGTGGTCATCATCCACGGCCCGGCCACACCCATCGCCCTGGGTCCCCAGAAGTTCCAGGCGGTGTTCCACCATCCGGACCCGAACCTCGAGATCATCCGTGATCTGCGCCGGGCCGGCGTGCAGATCTATGTCTGCGGAAACGCGCTCGGGGACATGCACTACAACCCGCGGGAGGTCAACCCCCAAATCACGGTCGCCCTCTCCGCCCTCACGACCCTCGTCATGATCCAGGACAAGGGGTACGCCTTGATGCGGATGTAATCGACGGCCGGGATCCGGCGGCGGTCGCGGATCGCCGCCGGATCACGGCGCGATGACCCGCCTTTTCCCGGAGAACCTCCATGAATCCGAACCGCCCTGATGTTCGCACTCCCCGCCTCCTGGCCCTCGCCGCCGCCGTCCTCGCAACCGGCCTCCTGCTCCGGCCCGCCCAGGCCGCGACCCGGCCCTGGAACGGAAAAGTCCACGCTCCGCTCTACCGCGAAAGCATCTTTCCACCCTGGCAGCACGGCCAGAACGATCCGGCCATTCCCAAAGGCTTCCCGTTCACCGTACCCGAAGTCGACGACCTCGCTGACTTTCACGGCAACCCCGAAACCGCGAAGCTGGTTCTTTTTGTCGGAGGCAACTACTACTTCGCCATGGCCCCCCTCGTCGATGCCTTCGAAGCCGAGCATCCGCGCCTCCGTGGCCACATCTACTACGAGACGCTCCCTCCCGGGATCCTCATCCGCCAGATGGACCAGGATGGCGTCATCACCGTCGGCAACATGACCTGGCAGGCACGCCCCGATGTCTACGCCGCGGGGCTCCTCAAGCTCAAGTTGCTGATGCACCAAGGCGCGGTCATCGCCCCCCTCGTGCCCTACGTCACGAACGACCTCGCCATCATGATTCCCGAGGGCAATCCCGGCCGGGTCCGGGGACTGGCCGATCTCGGACGCCCGGGCCTCCGGCTCGCCATGCCGAATCCCGCCTGGGAAGGCGTTGCACGCCAGATCCGCCTGTCCCTGCTCAAGGCGGGAGGACCGGGACTCGCCCGGGCCGTCTATGTCACGAAAGTCAGGGACGGCGAGACCCTCCTCACCCACATCCACCATCGCCAGACCCCGCTCTTCCTCATGCAGGGCCTAGCCCAGGCCGGTGTGACCTGGGCGTCGGAGGCGATCTTCCAGGAACAGGCGGGCCATCCGATCCGCATGATTCCGATCCCGGCGCGCGACAACACGACCGCCATCTACGCGGCCGCCGTGGTGAAAGGCGCTCCCCACCCCCGGGCCGCCCGCGCCTGGCTCCGCTTTCTCAAGAGTCCCAAGGCACTGGCCATCTTCGAACGCTACGGGTTCCGTCCCTACCGGAGCCTTCAACCATGAAGTCCCAAACCGCGCGTGCCACCGGGGACCGGGAAGCCGCCGGACGGCATGCATCCGGCTGGAACCTCGTCGCCTGGGCACTGTTGATCGTCCGCTTCACACAAGGCTGGATCTTCTGGGGTGGAGGCAGCCGACGATTCATCTATGACCCTGCGAAACTGGATCCCCATGCGGCCAGCTGGATGGCCAACAAGCTGCAGACCGCAATCCCGGGTGCCCTGTTCGGGTTGGGGTCCGTGCTCACCTATCTCCTCCACCACTTCTCGCTGCTCTACGGGGCGCTCGTCTTTTTCAGCGCCGTCGAACTCGTCTTCGGCGTCTTTCTCATCGTGGGGTTCATGACCCGGCTGTCCGCTCTCGTCACGATCGGCTTGAGCATTGCCCTCATGCTCCTCTTCGGCTGGCAGGGGGCCACCTGCATCGACGAGTGGACCATGGCCTCGGCCACGCTTGCCATGGGACTCGCGCTCTTCCTCGGAGGAGCCTCGGCCGGATCCGTCGACGGCTGGCTGCTTCGGCGCTCGCCGGCGCTCGAGCGGAAGACCTGGTTCCAATGGCTCGGCAGCGGCGCCTGGCCGGAAGCGAGACTCAAACGATGGAGCCTGGCCGGCACACTCGTGGCCGGACTCTTCATCGTGCTGACTTATAATTACTATCGGGGATCCGTGTTCAGTGCCTTCCACGGCGGACCCACCAGCCCCTCACGCCATGCCCTGACCCTGTCCCAAGGCCGGCTCCTTGAGAATGGCGCGGTCTCCTTCCGGGTGGCGGTCACGGCGGGCACGGCCGCCGAACCGGCCCACATAATCCGGATCCGGCTGCGCGGACCGGAGGGGAAGATCATCGAGCGCTGGAATTCCCAAACCCTGGCCCATCTGTCCCCGGAACGGATCCGGAACGGATTCGCCTACAACCGGTTCCTTCCAGGGTTCATCGGACTGGTCGCGCGGGTGGGAGCGGTGGCCACCCTCACGCTGCCGCCCGTCCAGTCCCACCTGGCCTGGGTTCCGGGCAGCTACCGGCTGGATCTGAGGACGGTCAGCGGGGCCCGTTATCTCCTGCCGCTCTCCTCCCCGTGACGGGGAAGGTCGAAGACCAGTGATCCCTCCGGACCGGGCCCGGCCAAGGAGAGGCGGGGACCGGTCCGGGCGGAAATCCGGGAGACGACAAAACCCCGTCTCTCGGCCGGACCCTGGGGTCGAGACCAGGGGCTCGGGGGTTTTGTGGAAGGCCGACCGGTTCGCGGTTCCGGTCTCCGCGGCCTGCCCGTCGACCACCGGGTATTTGCCGTGGTCGTGCCGGGGTGCCCCCCCACGCCGGGGTTCAATCTAAACCACGGCCCTCCCCCTCCACAAGGCTTCGGGCAGGCACAGCAGCCGCTGGGGCACTGGCGGGAGGATGGGGGTCCAGGATCACCCGGGACCCTGCGAACGCCGCCACGGAAACCGTTTCGGACCGCCGGAAATCCGAGATTGGTGCACTCCACCGGACCCTCCCGGGTTCGGCCTGAATTCGTGGTATCCTCCGGGTCGACGGAGCGATCCCGCTTGCCCCGAGGGGTGCGTACCGGGCACCAAACGGGGGTGTCAATCTTCGTTCTGTGAGCGCGGATCGTACCGGTGGGTGAAGCCTGCATGGAGTTGGTGGAGGATCGATCATGCGCAAAGCACAACCCGGGATCCTGCTTCTGTCCGTACTGCTGCTGTCCGGTTGCATCGCGAGCCCGACCTTCCTCAGGCCCGCCGGAAAGGCGATCCCGCTTTCCCAAGTCAGGTTCTATGTCAAACCGCAGTGGCCTCGCCAGAAGGTGGTGATCGCCCGTCTCTACACCGGCGGATATCTGGGCGGAATGAGTTCGATTTACCTGGATTGCCGGATTCTCCTTGCACTCCGGAAGGAAGCGGCCCGCATAGGGGCCAATTCCGTTTTGCTGGAAGATCCGCCAGCGGCCGGATACATGGGTGGAATGCCTGATGGAGATGGAGATGGAGACGGTGGTGGCGTCGCGAATGGTTATGGGACCATTGGTCCGGGAGCACCGGGCTTTGGCCATTATCTCAGCTACCCTGTTTATCGTGCCTTTGCCGCCCAGACGGCCACTCCGGATCAAAAACATGCTTTTGATGTAGACAGAAGATTCTGTCATCTGCCCTAAACGGGAACCGGAGGGGGACGGGGTGACGGAGCGATTCGTCCGGATCCCCCGAGGGCCGTTCTTACGGGTCCGGAGCTTCGACCCCGGCCCAGGTACGGACAAGACACCAGGCCCGAGCGGAGACCATGCGACTTTCGTCCTGTCCGTGAGCCGCTTTGCGCGCTCCCTCTTCTACGGTCATCCGGATGTTCAGCGATAGCGTTGCTGGATCTCTTCCAGGACAGCAGCTCCCGGGCAAAGATCCGCATAGGGCAGGTCACGCAGCGCTCCGCTCGCTGTGCCATTCAGGGTGTGAAACTCTGCCTGATCCTCGTTGATGTACAGGAGCCCCGTCACGATTTGGCCACGGGCCCGGTGTTCCTGGATGTACTGGTAAGCCTCCTCGCGGTTCACGGGATTGTAATCTTTCGCGACTTTTTTCAGGATCACCGTGCTCCCGTCATGCAAGGCCACCGGAATGGCCTCTCCCCCGGCATAGACTGCCTGAATGGGGATTTTCCGGGGCACGAAATCGGCCTGCGCAGCCGGGTGGTCAAAGTGTCTCGTATGGGCGTAGCTCTTGGTGGAGCCCTCGTGATCGTTGAAGGTGACACAGGGGGAAAGCACGTCCAGAAGCGCGAACCCGTCGTGCATCAGGCCGGCCTTGATCAACGGCACGAGCTGGTCCTTGTCCCCGGAGAAACCGCGTGCGATGAAGCTGCCCCCGAGCTCGAGCGCCAGGGTCACCGGATCGATCGGGGGTTGCCGGTTGACTTCCCCTTTTTTGGCCTTGCTTCCGAGATCCGCCGAGGCGGAAAACTGCCCCTTCGTGAGGCCGTAGACTCCGTTGTTCTCGATGAGATAGAGCATCCTGACATTCCGCCGCAAAACGTGGGCAAACTGCCCCAGGCCGATGGACAGCGAGTCGCCGTCTCCGGAGATGCCGATGTAATGGAGGTTGCGGTTGGCGGCGTTGGCGCCGGTCGCGATCGAGGGCATTCGTCCGTGCACGGCATTGATCCCGTGGGCAGCCTCCACGAAATAGGCGGGTGTCTTGGAGGAGCATCCGATTCCGCTCATCTTGACGATCGTGTGGGGCGGCAGGTTCAGCTCCCAGATGGCCTGGATGAGCGCGGCGGTCACGGAATCGTGTCCGCACCCGGCACACAGTGTGGACATGCTGCCTTCGTAGTCGCGGATCGAAAGACCGAGCTCGTTGCGCGGCAGGCCCGAGTGGCTGACCTTCGGTTTTTGCAGGAAACTCATGCGGCTTTCCCGGCTTCGAGAGAGGCCCGGATCCCGGAGACAATAGAACGCGAGTCGATCGGCATGCCACCGTAATGGAGGATCGAGGTGAGCCGGTCCCGGTCCGCACCGGTTTCCAAGAGCAGGAGCGATTTCAGCTGGGCATCGCGGTTCTGTTCCACAACAAAGATCCGGGTGTGCTGCTCCAGGAATTCCTCCACTTCGGAACCAAACGGGAAGCCCCGTACCCGGAGGTAGTTCAGTTCACATCCCTCGCGGGCCAGCCGGTCGAGCGCCTCGAGTACAGCCGCATCGCAGCTGCCGACGGAGATCACCCCCATCGTCAGGCCCTCCCGTCTGCGCACGACTGGCGCCGGAACCAGCGTTTTTGCATGGTCATGCTTCCGTCTCAGACGATCCAGGACCTCCTGATATTCGGCCTCATCCTCGGTGTAGGTCCCGCGGGCGCTGTGGCCGGAACCGCGTGTGAAATATGCGCCCGCAGGGTGGACGCCCGGCAGGGTGCGCGGCGCAATGCCATCCCCGTCGCGATCCGCATACCGGTGGAAGAGCGGCCGGTCGCGCAACTCGTCCAGCGTATACACCTTGCCGCGATCCGGAACCCGGTGATCCTCCCAGGAGAGCTTCGGCACCATCCAGTCATTCATCCCGATGTCGAGGTCGGACAGCACCATCACCGGCGTCTGCAGCCGCTCGGCCAGATCGAACGCCGTGACCGCCATGGAAAAGCATTCCGCCGGGTTGGCCGGGAACAGCAGGACATGACGGGTATCGCCATGGGAGGCATAGGCGGCAAGCAGAAGATCCGCCTGCTGGGTACGTGTGGGCATCCCGGTGGACGGGCCCGCACGCTGCACATCGAAGATGACTGCCGGAATTTCCGCGTAATAGCCAAAGCCCAGAAACTCGTTCATGAGCGAAAGACCCGGCCCACTGGTCGGTGTGAAGGCACGTGCGCCATTCCAGCCCGCACCGAGCACCATCCCGATGGCCGCCAGCTCGTCCTCCGCCTGGATGATGCAGTAGCGTCGCTCCCCGCTCACCGGATCCTTGCGGTAGTGCTCGCAGAAATCCTTGAAGGCATCCATCAGCGAGGTCGAAGGCGTGATCGGATACCAGGCGCCGATGGTGGCACCGGCATAGACACATCCCAGCGCAGCAAGCGTATTGCCATCGGCCAGGATACAGTCGGCCGTTGCGTCCATCCGTTCGAGCCGGATGGGCAGCGGACAGCGGAACTGACGGGTCGCGTACTGGTATCCCAGCTCGATCGCCCGGAGATTGTCCGCGATGAGCTTGGGCTTGTCGGCATAGATCTCCGTGAGCACGGTTTCCAGCACACCGGGCTCCAGAGCCAGCAGGGCCGCCAGCGCGCCCACATAGCAGATATTTTTCATGAGAATCCGTGCGCGGGGGCTGGTGAACGCTTCGTTGACCAGTTTCGCGAGGGGAACTCCCAGGAGGGTGACGTCCTTCCGCGCGAACTCCGCCTCGCGGGGCCAGGTGGAATCGTAGAGAAAGTAGCCGCCGGAACGGACCTCTGCGAGATCACGGGCATAGGTCTGGGCATTCATCGCCACCAGGAGATCCACCTCACCGGAGCGGGCGAGATAACCGTCACGGCTCACACGGATCTCATACCAGGTGGGCAATCCCTGGATGTTGGAAGGGAAGAAGTTCTTCCCCACGACGGGAATCCCCATCCGGAAGATCGCTTTCATCAACAATCCATTGGCACTGGCGGATCCGGTGCCATTCACGTTCGCGATCTTGACGACAAAGTCGTTCACGCGTGCGTTCATGCCATCACCGGCCGCGCAGATCGGACGCGTACGGAATCTTCACCAACGACTTCTGCATGTCCCATGCTGCGGTCGGACAGCGTTCCGCACACAGGCCGCAGTGCACACACTGGTCCTCATCCTTCACCATCACACGACCGGTCTGCGTCAAGGGCTCCGAAACGAACAGCGGCTGCTTGCGGTTGTTGGCCGGGGCCTTGAGACGTCCACGCAAATCCTCCTCCTCCCCATTGACAGCCAGCGTGAGACAGGCGGTGGGGCAGACGTCGATACAGGCGTCACATTCGATGCATTTCGGGGCGAAAAAAACCGTCTGGATATCACAGTTGAGACAGCGCTCGACTTCCACCCCGGTCTGTTCGGGCGTGAATCCCAGCTCGACCTCGATCCGGATGTTCTTGAAGCGCTCCGTGAGACCCACATGCGGCACCTTGCGCCGCCCTGAAGTGTCATACCGGTTGCTGTAACTCCATTCGTGCATGCCCATCTTGGTGCTGGCCAGATGCAGGCCGACGGGCGGGCGCACCTGGATCTCCTCTCCCTGGCAGTATTGATGGATGGAGATGGCCGCCTGGTGTCCGTGTTCGACGGCCCAGATGATGTTCTCCGGACCGAATGCCGCATCCCCGCCGAAAAACACGCCCGGACGCGTGCTTTGCATGGTCCTGCGATCCACCTTGGGTACGTCCCACCGGTCGAATTCCAGCCCGATATCGCGTTCGATCCACGGAAAGGCGTTTTCCTGTCCAATGGCCAGGATGACATCGTCGGCCGGGAAAAAAGCGGATCCGAGGATCGAGGATTCGAGCCGGCCGTCGTGCTCGTGGTATTCCAGCACGTCGAAGTCCACGCCCTGAACCCGCTTGTCCGCGAGGACGAAATCCCGGGGAGCGTGACAGGGGATGATCTCGATGCTCTCCTCCAGGGCTTCTTCCATTTCCCAGTCGGAGGCCTTGAGCAGGGTGAGCGGTTTGCGGGCCATCACCTTGACATCGGTCGCCCCCAGCCGGAGCGAAGTACGGCAGCAATCCATGGCCGTATTGCCCGCACCGATGATGAGCACCTTCCGACCGATCGCGGTGACATGCCCGAACGCCACGGACTCGAGCCAGTCGATCCCGATGTGCACATGTGCAGGATCCTCATAGCGGCCGGGGATGTCGAGATTCTTGCCACGGGGGGCCCCGCTGCCGACAAACACCGCATCAAACCCGCGTTCCAGCAACGCCTTCATGCTGGCGACGGGCGTGTCCAGCCGCAAATCCACCCCCCGGTCGGTAATCAGGTGGATTTCCTCGCTCAGCACCTCGGTCGGCAGACGGAACGCAGGGATATTGGTCCGCATCAGGCCGCCGGGCTCCCGCTGTTTCTCGAAAATCGTGATTTCGTAACCGAGCGGCAGAAGATCGTTGGCAACGGTGAGTGAAGCGCAGCCAGCGCCCACGCAGGCGATGCGCTTGCCATTTTTCCGGGCGGGTACCGGCGGCAAATGGGAGGCGATCTCTCCCTTCCCATCTGCGGCCACGCGTTTGAGCCGGCAGATGGCCACCGGCTTCTCGTCCACCCGGCCCCGGCGGCAGGCAGGCTCGCAGGGCCGGTCGCAAACGCGACCCAGGATGCCGGGGAACACGTTGGATTCCCGGTTGAGGAGGTAGGCTTCCGTGAAACGGCCCTGTGCGATCAGACGGATGTACCCGGGGACATCGGTGTGGGCCGGGCAGGCCCACTGGCAATCCACGACCCGGTGGAAGTGGTCGGGATTAGAGACATCCGTGGGCTTCAACCACCGCTCCCACGGAAGACGCCCGAGCCTCGCGCAACCCACTGCTTGCATTCCGGGAGGCGCTCAACGCAGGGATCATACGGTTTGCCCCGCATTCTGGCATCAAGCCGTTTTTTTTCACATGGCATGAGTCTGAACACGGGGGTTCGGATCAATCCGGTTGGGTCCGGAACTGGTCAAGGATTGATGTTCCGTTTCCAGAGCTCATGTGTTGTAACAGCATGATACGGCGATGTCAAGTCTCTCGGGTTGAAAAGAAAGCGGCCATCCAACCCGGCCCGGGGATCTTCAGAACCGGCTGCTGAAACCGAGGTAAAGACCGTGTTCGGTCATCCGGATGTAGTTTCCATCCTGGTGGCTCACTTCGTGCTGCATGTAGTAGCGGTCATACCAGCCGAATCCGAGCCGGCCAAACCGGCCCAGCCGGTAGACCACACCCAGATCGGCCTCGCGATCGGTCTGGGTGACATAGACCTTGCCGCCCTCGTTTCTCAGGCTGTAGAGGTTGGGCAGGTGCCCACCCAGGATGCTGGCAACGAGGCTCCAGTGGCGACTCAGGGCGCCGACGAGCCGGAAACCGATCTGCGGGACCGGCAGCTCCTGGGTGATGAAATCCTCCATGGTATGGGGACCGCTCATCTGGCTGGGCTGGTTGACCAGGCTGCCATTCAGCCTGAAGGTCAACCCGACATAGGTGAAACCGGCTTCGACCGCGGCCCGCAATCGATGATGGAACCAGGATCCGAGGCCGATCCGGTCGAACGCCGTGAACTGCCAGTCCTCCTCGACCGGAGTGTCACTATAGACGGGATGGCCGGGAGCCAGGCCCACGCCGTTGAAATAGATCGTCCTGGGAAAGGGTTCCTGTCCAGAAAACCTGGACAGATCAAGACGAATCACGAGCCACTGGTCCGGTCCCACAGGATCCCTCCATCCGAGCCGGAGCCGGAGGAGCGGACTCAACCCCAATCCGCTGCCGAGAGGAAGCGGAGTCCCCCGCACCGCATTTTCACGGACCTGGATGAAACCGCCCGGACTGCCGCGCATCAGGCGGATTTCCCAGCGGGCATGGCGGTGACGAGGATGGCGCTCCGGGTGGACCTGGGCCGGGTGGAGTGGCACGGCTGCCCGGGCGACCGCGGCCAGGGACAGGCATCCCGCAGCCAGGCAGAGGCAAATCCGGGATGGCCGGTTTCCCGCGATCCGCATGTTCAAACCCTCCCGGTTTCCCTCCCCCGCCTGGGGGTTCCCTCCCACCTTGGGCCTTGCGAGCGGCGGACAGGGGGAAAGTCCCGGACCGGGGAGCCGTGAGGCGGTCATTCGCGGATCCGGGTCCGGCTGGGGCGCCGGCGATGGACCGGTTCCACCCCGCTGAGCGTGCCTGCAAAAACCCGGGTGTCGTAGGCCATCTCGACCATTCCGTCGGTGGCCGTCTCCATAAAAAGACGGCGCAATGCATCCCGCATGGGGCCGTAGCCAGCCTGGCCGGCGGCCGGCACATACGAAGAAGACTGCAAACGCCCCCAAAGCCCGGGCCAGTCCAGCCGCTGGCGATGCGCAAGGCGGATTCCCGCCCGGTAGCCCGTTCCGTACCAGGCCCTCATGGCCCAATCGTCCGGATATCGCCGGGTGACCTCGTGGTAGTCGGTTCCGTATTCGTCGAGCAGTTTTTCATAGCCTTCGAGAAAAGCCGAGCCGGATGTCCGACGGTGATTCCAGAAGACGACGCAGATCCCCCCGGGACGCAACAGGCGTGCGAACTCCCGCCGGGCCGCTTCCCGGTCGAACCAGTGAAACGCCTGGGCCACACTGACCAGGTCGGCCTCCTGGTCCGCGAGCCCGGTGGCCTCGGCTCGCGCACCCACGCTGCGGAAACCGGTGCGCCCGCCCAAGCGCCGTTCGGCTTGAGCCCGCATGGCCGCATTCGGTTCCACCGCGATGACCCGGTAGCCCGCATCGAGGAACATCCTGGCGGAAATACCGGTGCCGGACCCGACATCCACAACCCGGCCTGGCGGGCCCGCGCCCGGAACTTCGCGCAGCCAGGCCAAAAGCTCCGGCGGATAGTCCGGCCGGTAGCGGTCATACTCCCCGGCGCGGGCATCGAAGCGGGTGGCGGGATCGATTTCGCGGGTTCGGGACATCGGACTTCTCCCTGGAGAGTATTGCAGGAGCCGGGATCCGGACCCTGTTTCCCGGACCCCAGGCCGGATCCACCGGCCACTCTCCATCCTAACCGGCCTTGGAGGATGCGTCCCGCGAGACAGATCCCTCAGCCGGACGCTTCCGCGGCCTTTGGGGCCTCCACCTCGACGGGGAATCCGAGCCGTCGCCATTCCGGCACCCCCTCCTCCAGGCGCCGGACCCGGTATCCCAGCCGGCGCAGGCTCACGAGGGCTTCCAGGGCGAGGACACAGTAAGGCCCCCGGCAATAGACCACGATCATCGAATCGACCGGAAGCTCCGGAAGCTCCGGCGGCCTGTGCCGCAACCGTTCCCAGGGGATATGCAGGGCCCCCGGCAGATGCCCGGCCCGGTATTCCTCGGCCGGCCGCACATCGATCAGGACCAGGGGCTCCTTGCCCAACCGTGCCCACAGGTCCCGGGCCCGGATGGGGGGTTCCCCGTCACGGCTCCGGATCTGCTCATGAACCAGTTTTTCCACGCTGGCCAGCGAGGTTTCCGCCACTTTCTCCAGGGACAGGACCAGGGAGGAGACCTGGTCGCCGGACAGCCGGTAGAGGCGGTGTCGCCCTTCGGGGCGGTCGACGACCAGCCCGGCGCGCTTGAGTTTCTGGAGATGCTGGGATGCGCTCGCGATGCTGATGCCCAGGAATCCCGCGAGCACCTCGACCCCGCGCTCCCCCTGTGCCAAAAGTTCGAGCAAAGACAGCCGGTGACCGTGGGCCAGGGCGTCGGCAACCAGGGCAAACTGGCTGAAAAGCGCTTGCCTTTCGGCATGGGTTGTGGGGGTCATTGACATACCTATATTCAATGGTTATATTGAATGATAGAACATATGAGGTCAACCGACAAGTGGCGCCTTCCCTGCTCTCTCGATCGAAGTGCAGAAAACGACCTGGCCTGTCCCTCCTGCTCCCGGGCATTCTCGGCTTTTCCATGGCATGGGTCCAGCCCGGGATGGCCCGGCCGATCGGGTTCCAGATGGCGGTCTCCCTCGCCCTCCGGACCAGCCCGGAATCTGCCATCCGCAGGGCCCAGGTTGCCTCCGCCCGGGGTCGGCTGACCGAAGCCCGGGGCCGCAGGCTTCCCCATCTGGGACTGGAATGGGCCGCCGGGCGCAGCAACGATCCGCTCACCGTCCTGGGCTACCGGCTGAGCGAAGGGGAGGCCAGCTTTGGTGATCTCGGCCTCGGGAGCTACACCGGCCCCTCCTCCCTGGACACGCAGCCCGGCTCCCTGGACAACCCGGGCTATGCCGACAACTTCGATACCGGCATCGTGCTCGATGTCCCGCTGTTTGCCAGTGGAACCCATGCGGCCGAGGAACGCGGGGCGCGAGCCCTGCTTGATGCCCGCGAACTTCACGCCAGGGCCTCGACTGGAGCGGTCACCTTTGAGGTGCTCCGGCGCTACGACGGGGTCCACGCCACCCGCGCACTCCTCCGGGCGGCACGGCAGGCCGTGCGCGCCGCCCGGAGAGACCTCCGGACCGCCCGGTCGTTGTTCCGGAAAGGGCTGGTCATCCGGAGCGACGTCCTGGACGCCCGGGCCCATCTCGCGGAAGCCCGTGCCCGGGAAGAAGCCGCGCGATCCGGCTGGCAGGACGCACTGGACAGCTTCCGGATCGCGCTCGGCTTGCCGACATCGAGCCGGATCACGCCCGGACCCGCCGTCGTCGTCCGGGCGCCCCGGGGATCCTTGGCCGAGCTCCATTCCACCCTCCTTCGCGACAACCCGGACCTGCGCTCGCTGCGTGCCCGGCTCAGGGCCCAGGGATCCTTCCTCCGTGCCACGGAGGACGGACGCGGACCCCGCCTCGACCTCGTCTTGCGGCATGACTGGAACGGCCGAACCCCAAGCTTTCACGCGCCTTCCAATACCTTCCTCCTCGAACTGCGCTGGAATCTCTACACGGCGGGAGTGGAATCGGGATCCGAATCCACAGCCCGGGCCCGTCGCCGGAAGGTTCGGGCAGAACTCCTCGAGACCCGGCGGAGGCTCGAACGGACCCTGATCCAAGGCGACCGGAATGTCCGGGTGACCGCGCACGAGGTCCAGGCAAGCCGTCTCGCAGCCCACGAAGCCCGCCTGGCCGCCCATCTCGTGGATTTGCGCTACCGCCACGGCCTGGGCACGCTGACCCAGGTCCTTGCCGCCCAGGCCCGGTTCGAGCGGGCCCAGGCCCGGCTTGTCCTCAGCCGCTACCGGCTGGTGCTCGAGCAGGCGGCGCTCCGGCTCACCCTGGACCGCTTCGGTCCAGGCACGGTCATTCCAGCCCCTTCCGACTCCAGACACCCGGGGGATTGAACATGAAAAGACTCCGCGTTCCCGCCCTGGCCACGCTCTTCCTCCTGACCACCGCCTGCGCCCGGCATCCGTCCGCGACCTCCACGGGACCGGTCTTCCGGGTGCGGGTGGCCACCGTCCTCCCGCTCCCGATCACGAGGACCGTGACCATTCCCGGACAGGTGACCCGGGAGCACACCGCGCTCCTCGCTTCCCGCGAGGGCGGGTTCATCACCCTCTCGCCCGTGACGGCCGGATCCCATGTACGACGGGGAACACTCCTCGCCGTGGTCGGCCAGGCGGGGGCCCGTGCGCGGCTCGCCCAGGCCCGTGACCAGAGCGTGGCCGCACAGCTGAACCTCAAGGAGGCCGAAAAGCAGGAGCAGCGGTACCGGGCTCTTTACCGGGAAGGAGCCGTCTCCACCCACGAATACGAGGAGATCCATCGCCGCTACGAGATCGCCCGGGCCCAGGCCCGGGCCGCACGGGCCGGCTGGACGGCCGCGCAAGCCAATCTCTCCTATGCGAGAATCCGGGCGCCCTTTCCGGGACTCGTGGCCCGGCGTTTCCTGCATGAGGGATCCTTCGCCGCGCCGGGTGCCCCCCTGCTCCTGCTTGTGGGCGGAGCTTCCGAAGTCCGCACCGCCGTGGCCCACTCACTGTACCGAATGCTCCGGATCGGCGAGTCCGTCACGGTCTCGGTCGACCAACGGACCTACGAGGCCCGGATCATCCGGATGGTCGGGGCCCAGAACCCCGCCACCGAAACCCACGAGGTGAGGCTCCTTCTCCCAGCCACCGATCCGCAACCGGCCTACGGTGCCCTGGCGACGGTCGACTTTCCGGTGGGGCACCGGTCGGCGCCCGGCATTCCGCGGTCGGCACTCATCCGGCGGGCCGGCCTCCTCGGCGTCTTTCTCGTGAGCCCGAAAGGACGGATCTTCTTCCAGCCGGTCCGGCCCACCCCGCAGACCCGGGGTTCCGAAATCACGATCGCGGCTGGACTCCAGCCGGGGGACCAGGTCGTCCTCCATCCCCGGGCCCACCTCGAAAACGGCACGCGGATCATTCCGGTCCCACTCCATGCGTGAGACCGCCCGTCCGCTCAATCCCGCGGGCCGGCTCGCCCGGACCTTCCTCCATTCCAAGCTGACCCCGCTCCTCATCCTGGCCGCCACCCTGTTCGGGCTGCTCGCCATCCTGGAAACCCCCCGGACCTACAACCCGAGCATCATAGTCCCGGTGGTCAATCTCACGGTCATCCGACCCTCAAGCACGCCACGCGCCATGCTGGAACAGGTGGTCCGTCCGCTCGAGGCCCTGATGGCCTCCCTCCCCGGGGTGGCCCATACCTATGGCATGGCCCGGGCCGGGATCGCGACCGTGACCGTCCGCTTCCGGGTCGGGGCAAACCAGGAGAAAAGCCTGGTCAAGGTCTACAACCAGATCCAGAGCAACCGGAACCGGCTTCCGCCCGGCACCCGCCCTCCCCTGATCCAGTCGCTCAGCCTCTACGACGTACCCATCCTGACCCTGACGCTGAGTTCGCGCCAGCAAGACGCGGAGGCACTCCGGGTCATTGCCGAACATGTCCTGGCTCCCCTGCGGAGCGTCCCCGGGGTCGGCAAGACCTGGATCGAGGGAGCCCCGGCACCCGCCATCCGGATCTGGCTCAATCCCGCCCGCTTGGCCGCCGAACGCCTCACACCAAAAGCCGTGGCGGGGGCACTGGCCGCAGCCAACGTCACCCAACCCGCAGGATCCCTGCTCGTGGAAAGTCACCGGATCCCCTTGCGCGTGAGCGCTGGACTCGGGAATGCAGCAGCCGTGGGTGGAATCGTCGTCGCCGTCCGGAACCAGCGCCCGGTCTTCCTGCGCGACGTGGCCCGGATCGAGCCCGGACCCGAGAACGAGGCCGTCCGCTCGACGATCGGGTACGGGCCGGCCTCCGCCCACCGGGGACGGCCGCCCGAGACGGCGGTCACCCTGGCCATCGCGCGCCAGCAGGGCACCGACGGGGTCCAGGTCGCGGATGCCGTCCTGTCCCGGCTCCACCGGGTGGAACACTGGGCGCTGCCGGCCGGCGTCCACGTCACCATCACCCGCAATGACGGCAAGACCGCGAACGACGCGGTCGACACGCTGATCGAGCATCTCGGGCTCTCGATCCTCGCGGTGGTCGCGATCCTGGTCGTTTTCCTGGGCTGGCGCGAGGCCTCCATCGTCGCCCTCTCGATCCCGCTCATCCTGTTCGTGGTCTTGGGCGTGGGCTGGATCGCGGGCCAAAGCATCAACCGCATCACCCTCTTCGCACTCATCCTCTCCCTGGGCCTTCTGGTCGACGACAGCATCGTCGTCATCGAAAACATCCACCGGCACCTGCACGACCGGCGAGAGGGGAATTTCGGGCGGCTCGTCGTGACGGCAGCGGACGAGATCGGCCGCCCCACCATCATGGCCACCTTCACGGTCATCGTGGCACTCATCCCCATGGCCTTCGTGGGCGGCATGATGGGTCCCTTCATGGCTCCCATCCCGTTCAACGCGCCGATTGCCATGCTGACCTCCCTCCTCATGGCCTATACCGTAGTGCCCTTCGTGGCCTACCGCTGGCTCAAGACCCGAAGGCCCAGGGTCCTGGCCGAAGCCTCCACACCCACGCTCGAGGAACAGGGCGAGGCTCCACGTGACCGGCTCCACCGTCTCTATCTCCGCCTGTTCCGTCCCCTCCTGGAATCCCCGGTCCGGCGCCGCTGGTTCGGGGCCGGGGTCATGGCACTCCTCCTCCTCGCCCTGCTCCAGCCCCTCTGGCAGTTTCTCCGTCCGCAGGGCATGAACGGTCCGCTCTCCCCGTTCGGCGTGGCACTCAAAATGCTGCCCAATGACAACGTGAACACCCTCCTCCTGGCCGTGGACCTGCCTGCAGGAAGCCCGCTCGTCGAGACCGAGCGGGTGACGCATGCCGTCGCCCGGATCCTCCGTCACAACCGCTACGTCACGAACGAGCAGAGCTTCGTGGGGGAGGCCGCCCCGGAAGATTTCGCCTCCCTGGTCCGCGGGGATGCGTTCCGGCGCGGACGGAACTTCGCCGAGATCCGGGTCAACCTCCTTGCGAAAAGCCGTCGCAGCATCGGGTCCAACGGCATCGCCCGCGAGATCGAGCACGCCCTCGCTCCCCTCCGCCGGAGCGACCCCGAGGCCCGGATCAAGATCCTGGAAACACCCCCCGGTCCCCCCGTCCGCTCCCAGATGATGGCTGCCCTCTATGGCCCCTCCTACCGGGAACTCCGCAAGCTGGCCGCCCGTCTTCTCGCCCGGGACTACCCCCGGGTCTTTGGCATGATCAACGAGGATGACTCGGTCGGGCACGAACACGATCAATACCGTCTCCGGATCCGGCGGCTGGCCGCCGCCCAGGTCGGACTCACGGCGGAAGGCATTGCACGCCAGGTCACCGCCTATTTCCAGGGTGTCGTGGCAGGCAGCCTGGACGATCCCCGGGCCCGGCGACCGATCCCCCTCGTGCTCCGGCTCCGGCGCCCCGACCGGGTGGGGTCGGGGCCGCTTCAGGGCCTGTTCCTCATCAACCCCAAAGGCCGGCGGATCGCGCTCACGAGCGTGGCCCGGATCGTGCGCGGACCTGCGCCGCGGCCCTTCTACACCCGGGACCAGCATCCGGTCGTCTATCTCACCGGCCACATGCTCCGTTCCAGTCCGGTCTACGGCGTCCTCTCGCTCACCCGCTGGCTCGACGGCCTCAAACTGCCCGATGGCCAGCACCTCCATGTGGGCAACCTGGGATTTTCCCCCTCCCGTCCCCGGCTTGGCCATTACGATCTCTTCTGGCAGGGCGAGATGCGCTTGACCCTGAACGTCTTCCGGGACCTGGGTTCGGCCTTCCTGGTCGCCATCGTGCTGATCTACATTCTCCTGGTCGGATACTACCGGTCCTTTGTCCTGCCGCTGATCGTGATGGGTGCGATTCCCCTCACCCTGATCGGTGTCTTCCCCGGCCACTGGCTCCTCGGCGAGCCGTTCACGGCGACCTCGATGATCGGTGTGATCGCCCTGGCGGGCGTCGTGGTCCGGAACTCCCTCCTCCTCATCGATTTCATCCTCGAGCACCGGGCCCGGGGACTTCCGCTCGAGACCGCCGTGCTGGAAGCCGGAGCCGTCCGGCTCCGGCCCATCCTGCTCACGGCGCTCGCCATCATGCTGGGTTCGGCCATCATGCTCGAGGATCCCGTCTTCGGGGGGCTCGCCATCTCCCTCATCTTCGGCGCCCTGGCCTCGACCGTCCTCACCCTGTTCGTGATTCCGCTCACCTATTACCTCTGGCAGTCCCGCCGGAAGAGAACCCGCTTTCTTCCTCCCCAACCCACGACCGTCCACCGGTCAGGAGTCTCCCCATGACTACCGAACGTCTCGTCCGCATTTTTGCCGGTCTCCTTGTGCTCGTGAGCCTCGCCCTGGGCGTCCGGGCCAGCCCGATCTTCGTGAGCCGGGATTTCCTCTGGCTCACAGCCTTTGTCGGGCTCAACCTCTTCCAGAGCGGATTCACCCGTTTCTGCCCGCTCGAGATCGGGCTCAAGAAAGCCGGCGTGCCCACCCGCTAAACCCCATCCCTGCCCGGAGAACTTCCATGTCCAACATCATCGTGCTGGGTGCCGGACTCGGTGGCCTGTCCACCGCCTATGGCCTCAGATCCGCTCTCGGAAAGAAACACGACGTCACGGTCATCAACCCCACGGACAGCTTCCAGTTCACCCCCTCGAACCCGTGGGTCGCGGTGGGCTGGCGCAAGCCCAAGCAGGTCCGGGTCCCCCTCGAGAAACCGCTCGGGCGCAAGGGCATCGAGCTCGTGGTGGGTCCGGCCCGCGCCGTCCAGCCGGGAGCCAGGAAGGTCGTCCTCGCGGACGGACGGGAGATCGGCTACGACGAGCTCGTGATCGCGACCGGGCCCGAACTCGCCTTCTCCGAGATCCCGGGATTCGGTCCCGAGCCCGGCCACACCCAGTCCGTCTGCACCCTGCCCCACGCCGAGGCAGCCTATGCCGCCTACCAGGCCTTTCTCAAAAATCCCGGCCCGATCGTGGTGGGTGCCGCCCAGGGCGCGAGCTGCTTCGGCCCGGCCTACGAGTTCGCCCTGATCCTGGACACGGACCTGCGCCGCCGCAAGCTCCGGCACCGGGTTCCCATGACCTTCGTGACCCCCGAGCCCTACATCGGGCATCTCGGTCTGGGCGGCGTCGGCGATTCCAAGGGGCTTCTGGAATCGGCCCTGCGCGAACGGCACATCCGCTGGATCACCAACGCCAAGGTCAAGGAGGTGACCCCCGGCCAGCTCACCGCCATCGAGCACGATGCGGCGGGCCAGCCGGTCGCCGAGCGAACGTTGAGCTTCGGGTTTGCCATGCTGATCCCCGCCTTCCGCGGCATTGATGCCGTGATGGGCGTCGATGGCCTCGTGAACCCCCGGGGATTCATCCTGATCGACCAGAACCAGCGCAATCCCCGCTATCCCGAGATCTACGGGGTGGGGGTCGCGGTCGCCATTGCACCGCCCGAACCGACCCCGGTTCCCACCGGTGTTCCCAAGACGGGCTACATGATCGAGTCCATGTCGAGCGCGGTCATCTCCAACATCGGAGCCAGCCTCTCCGGACAGCCGGTCACGGCCCAGGCGACCTGGAACGCCATCTGCCTGGCCGACTTCGGCGACACGGGCATGGCCTTCGTCGCCCTGCCCCAGATCCCGCCCCGCAATGTCACCTGGACGAAGGAGGGATACTGGGTGCATCTGGCCAAAGTCGCCTTCGAGAAGTACTACCTGCGCCGGGTACGGACCGGGAATGCCGACCCGTTCTACGAAAAGCACGTTCTCGGGGCGCTCGGGATCCATCGTCTCGCGAAGGGACCATGAGCTTCTGGGACCAGCGCTACGCCGAGCCGGGCCTCGCCTACGGAACCCGTCCCAATGATTTCCTGGCGGCGGTGGCCGACCGCCTGCCCCGGGGACGGGTCCTGTCCCTGGCCGAAGGTGAGGGTCGCAACGGCCTCTTCCTGGCCTCGCGGGGATTCGACGTGACCGGCATCGACCGTTCGGCCGTGGGTCTGGAAAAAGCCCGGGCACAGGCCCGTGACCGCGGACTCGCCCTCACGACCCTCACCAGGGATCTCGCCGGCTTCCAGATCGAGCCGGACCGATGGACGGTCATCCTGTCGATCTTCTGTCACCTGCCTTCCGCGACGCGCAGGCGTCTCCACCGCGAGGCCGCAACCGGGCTCGTCCGTGGAGGGGCCTTCGTCCTCGAGGCCTATACCCCCCAACAGATCGGACGGGGAACGGGCGGTCCCGGGGACCCCGACCTCCTGCCGACCCTTGAGGAACTCCGGTCCGACCTGGCCGGACTCTCCTTCGAGATCGCAAAGGAGTGTGAGCGGGACGTCCGGGAAGGCCGCTTCCATACCGGCCAGGGCTCCGTCGTCCAGGTCCTGGCCTTCCGCACCTCCTGAATCATGGCCCGGCAATCCCCCGGACCCGTCCGGCCTACGGGAGCGGACAGACTGGAGCCGGACGGACCGTGAGCGGGGGCGGAGGATCGCCGTCCAGCTCGGCCTGGGTGGGCAATACCGGGATCACGGGCGTTCGCGTGAGGAAGTGCGGGCGGATACGCTGCCGGGTGGCCCTTTCGAAATCATAGGCAATCCCGATCAGGGCGGGTTCGGACCACTTCCCGGCAAAGAACGTGACTCCGACAGGCAGCCCGTGCACGTTCCCGGCCGGCACCGTGATGGAGGGATATCCGGCCACTGCGGCCGGACTGTCCCCGCCGGCAGTACCATGATCCCCGTCGACGAGATCCGTGGTCCAGGCCGGGCCCTCGCCCGGGGCCATGAGCGCCGAAAGATGGTTCGAACGGAGTACGGCGTCGATCCCGAGAGGTCCGGTCAGGGATTTGGCCCGCTTGAGGGCATGACGGTAGGCCGGACTCGAAAGCGGACCCATGGCTTCTGCGCGGAGGAAGAGGTCCTGCCCGAACCACGGCATTTCCTCGCGGGCATGGGCCCGGTCGAAGGCAATGAGCTGGGCCAGGTTGTGGACGGCCAGCCCGTGCCGGCGGGCCAGGTAGTCGTTGAGGTCATGCTTGAACTCGTAGAGCAGGGTCGTGAATTCGTACTTGCCGTAGCGGTGGAGGGTGGGGAACCGGACCGGAATGACCGTGGCCCCCCGGCTCCTGAGCGCCGCCACGCTGTAGTCGAGGATCCGGCGCACCGCGGGGCTGGACCCCAGAAGACCGCAGACCACGCCGATGCGCCGGCCCCGGAGCTGCCCCCGCTTGAGGAAACGGCTGTAGTCGGTTGCATGGCGATCCGCCTCGCGCGTCCAGGGATCCCGCGGATCGGAACCGGCGATCACCGTGAGGACGGCGGCCGCATCCGCCACGCTGCGGGCCATGGGACCGGGGTCATCCTGGCTGTGCGCGATCGGGACGATGCCGGCACGGCTCACGAGTCCCAGGGTCGGCTTGATGTCGACGATGCCGTTGACCGAGGCCGGACAGGTCAGGGACCCGTCGGTCTCGGTGCCGATGGCCACCGGCACCAGCCCGGCCGCAACCGCCACGGCCGAGCCCGAGCTCGATCCGCAGGCGTTGCGCGAGAGGACATACGGATTCCGGGTGAGCCCTCCCACCGCGCTCCAGCCGCTCGTGGCGTGGGTGGAACGGAAATCGGCCCACTCGCTGAGGTTGGTTTTTCCGAGGATGATGGCCCCGGCCCGTTCCAGCCGCTCCACGATCGTGGCATTGCGGGAGGGCGGCGGCCCTTCGAGCGCCAGGGATCCGGCCGTGGTCGCCATCGAGCGGGTATCGATGTTGTCCTTGAGGAGGATGGGAATTCCGAAGAGGAGCCCGCGCCCCCCTCCGGCTTTGAGAACCTTCTCCCGTTGCCGGGCGATTGCGAGCGCCCTCGGGTTGAGCACGATGACCGCGTCCAGCCGGGGGCCCTCGTGGTTCATGAGCTGGATCCGTTCGATGAAATCCCGGACGAGCGCGACATCGGTGATCGCCCCCGACCGGAGTTCCCGGTGGAGAGTCGCGATCGACTGGAAATAGGGCGTGACCGGTCCCGTGAGCGGCGCCGCGCCGGCTCCCGTCCCGCTGGCCAGAAGGAAGGAAAACGCAAACAGGAAACCCGATCTTTTCATGATACCTCCCGATCCGGAGGAGGCGAGCTCCCCGGATGCATCAAAGCACGGCCACTCCAGCCTGTCAATCTGGTGCTTCCCTGCTAGGGAAAGGTCACCGTAATGTAGGGAAAGGTCACCGTAATGAGCAACGTGAAATGCCGCTTGGCCACACCGGGCGGGGGAGCCGGCAGGGAGCAGCTCCGGACCGCGTTCAGGATCGCGCCGATCACAACGTGCGGCCCGCTGGCCTTGAGCACGCGGATCCGGATGGCCTGCCGCTTGTGATCCAGGAACGAGAACCGGACGAAGGCATACCTCCACACGTACGTCGAATAGTCATAGGGGCCCTCCGCACAGAGGTAGACCGCCTCCGCCATCCGGTGGATAAATTGTTGCTTGAGCGATTCCGGTCCGGCCGCAAGATTGTAGGGACGGGGGCTTGCGCATCCGGCGAGGAGGCACAGTCCCAGCGCGATCCCGGCCAGCCGCTTTCCCACCGCCCGGCTCCCTGCTCAGAATCCGTAGCGGAAGGAGAGCATGAGGGACTGGTAGCTTCCGGTATCCGCAAAAAACGCCACCCGTGCATGCGGACCGGTATAAAACGAAAGACCGGCATAAAAGCCGCTCAGCGTGTCACCCTGGACCGGACTGGTCACGTTCGTCTTTCCGGAGAGCAGCTGGCTGCCACTGAAATGCCGGACGTAGAGTCCCGCCGAAAGACGGGCCGCCCAGAACCGGTACCAAGCGTAGACCGCGATTGCCGAGATCGCGACCAAGGCCACAATGATGATGTACTCCGTCATGCCCTGTCCCGTTGTTTACGGGCTTTCCGGTCGTTTATCTAGTTTCTTCATGAATACACGATATGCAGGTTGTAGTCAACTGGCCATTGAGCTGCCGAATGGGTGGGTGGAACTTGGGACCGGCCATTTGGCTCCGGCTCTTCCGGCGACATTTGCACGCGATCTAGCAACGTTCTCTATCCAAGTCAAGAACCAAGTTGAACCCGGATGAGATCCGCAATCTATTGATTTTCAAATTTTTTAAAGATGTAACAATGGATACTGGATCAACTACATTTGAAACCATCCATGGATACCGTTTCAAAATCTTGATCTTCTTTGAAATCGAAATTTATTGGATTTCAATCCGGTCGG
>JAKATI010000079.1 GCA_021828045.1 Pseudomonadota bacterium
GGTGTCCGCGTGGACCAGGCTCGAGAGAATTGCCATGGCGATCGACCGGGTTCTCTCGGACAGGAAGTGTCCCTATGGTATCGGATCCCCCCCCTGGAATCAAAGGGCAACCGCCGGGAAGCCCGGTCAGCCGGAGGCGGCGAATCCGGCCGGGATCAAAAGACCCAAGGCAAAAGTGCCCAGGAATGCTTGCGGTATTGCCGGTACTCGTCCCCGAAGCGCTCGCCCATCCACCGCTCTTCCCGGCCCAGCTTGAAGACGAGCGAGCCTGCGACCAGGAGCAGGGACAAAAGGCCCCGCACCTGGCCCAGGGCCAAAGCCGAGCCGGCAAATGCCGCAATCAACCCGGTATAGATCGGGTGGCGGATCAGGCGGTAGGGCCCCTCGCGGACAAGCGTGTGGCCCTCCTTGAGGGTGACCGTGCCGCTCCAGTTCCCTCCCAGATAACGCCGGGCATAGACCGAAAAGGCAAGCCCCGCGACCGTGATCGCGAGGCCGAACCAGGCGAGAGCGGACGAGGGCGGTACGAACCGCCGGAACAGCAGGCCGGAAGTCCGGTTCGGCAACCAGAACAGGGCCACTGCAATGACGAGGGGGGCGATGTGGCCCAGCCTCTCCAGCCCGGACTCGCGCCGCACAACGGGCTTGAGCCGGCCACGACCCGCAAGGAGCCAGTAGAGCACCCAGGCCAGCCAGGAAAGGTCGAACAGCAGGGGCAAAACCCGATCAGACATGGAAGCAACCTCTCGCCAGGGGATTTTGGATCTTGTGCTTTCGGAAGCTTCCTATCTTACTGAAAGTCCGGGGCGGGAAGTCAGGAGGATCCCTCCCGGGGCCCGGCCTTGAATCCATCACGGGGAAGACCGGCCCTCGATTGCGTCCGCGACCCGTTCGGCCGTACCGGCCGCGAGCGTCCAGCCGAGCGGCCCATGGCCGGTATTGACAAAGACGCCCCGCACCCGGGTGGAGCCCAGGAGCGGCAGGCCATCCGCCGTCATGGCCCGGAGGCAGGCCCAGTCCAGTGTCGAAGGGACGGGGGCCAGATCCGGGAACCAGTCCATGGCCGTCTCGTGGAGGCGCGCCAGGTAGCGGGGTTCCAGCCGGTCGTCAAAACCGGTGAACTCGGCCATGCCCGCAACCCGCAGGATTTCCCCGAGCGGAGTCAGGACGATCTTGCGACTGTGGTCGATGAGCGCCGGACCGCGGCGCGCCAATGGAGAGACCGGATAGGTCCGGGTATAGCCCTTGACCGGGCAGAGTCCAAGCGGGATGCCGAGCGGCCGGGCGAGGCGCAGGCTGTCCACCCCGGCTGCGATCACCACCGCCCGTCCGGTCCAGAGTCCGTCCCGGGTCCGGACCCGCACCGATCCGTCCCCGGGCTCAATGGCCAGGACCGGCGTGTCCGGGTGGAGTACCCCCCCGTGGGATCCAACCCAGCCGGCGAGGCGGCTGGCGGCCTCCCGGCAGTCCCCGAAGCGGTCGCGCGGATACCAGATGCCGCCCGCCGGCCGGACCTTCGCGGTGGCGAGTTCGGGCACGAAGGAAGCCACCTCACCGGCCGCAACCGGTTCCGCCTGGATCCCCAAGGATCGCTCCCGTTCGAGCAACCCTCGCGCCCGATCCCACTCCCGAGGACTCCGGTAGAGGGAGAGCACGCCCTGGCCGGGCGCGAGCGGGGAGACAATTTCGGACTCGATCCGCTGCCAGACCGTGACACTGAACTCGGTCAACGCGTGGAGCCGGCTGCGGGACTCGAGATAGCGCTCGAGCCGGAGATGGCGGCGGGCCGAGAGCAGCCAGGACCAGCCGGCCAGCCCCATCGCCAGGGGCTTCACGGACAGCGGCCGGTGGCGGTCGAACAGCCAGTGCACAAGTTCCGGCAGGACCGCGGGCGAAACCCAGGGTGCCCCGCTGTCGGCCGACAGGTGACCGCCATTGGCATGGGAGGCCTTTCCGGCAAAACCGCTGCCGGACTCGAACAGGCGGACCGCATGTCCCCTTCGGCAGAGCACATACGCCTGGGCCAGTCCGACGATTCCCCCGCCAACGATGAGTACGGTCTCGCCCGGGCCGGTGGCACTCGACGGATCCTGCATGATCCAGGATTCCTTCAATAGACGAAAGGCAAGAGCCGGCGGGTCCTCAGACGGTAGTTTTCATAGGCTTGGCCGAAATGGTCGACCAGGACCTTCTCCTCACGGGAGATCCGGTACGCGTAGGCCGGGATCACGAAGCCAACCAGGATGAAAAGGCTCGCGTAGTTGGCGAGCACGCAGGCCAGGCCCAGAAGCAGCACGATCACCCCGAGATAGCTCGGATGGCGGATCCAGCGGTAAAACCCCCGCTCGACCAGGCGGTGGTCGGGGAGAATCGAAACCGAGGTCATGTGGAAGCGGCCCAGAGTCTTCATGGCACTCAGGCGGATGCCCATTCCGACCAGCATGCAGAGGAGACCCGAGATGGCCACGGGATCATCATCGGGCATGCGACCGCGGCTGAAGCTCACCGCGGCGCAAAGGGCGAGGATGAGACCGACCGAGTTGGCGAGGATGAGGACGCGGCACGACCGGGGTTCCGAGCATCGGGCTGCCACATGCGGTCTTTGGGCCAGAAGCCGCTGATCGAGCACAAACCAGGCGGAAAGGAGAGCCAGTCCTGCGGCCTTGAAGGCCACATCGGTCACATACACCATGCCACCCCACCTGTCATCGGGAACCCGTCACCCACAAGCCCAACTGGCGGACCTTCCAATCCTAGCACGACCTCGCGCCGGGGGGAAACCCTGCCCGATCGCGGCGGGATTTCCGCTCAAGTGCCCGGGGCAGGCCTTGGATGTCGCCACCTCCACCCTGTTTTTGCTCCCGGTCGCGGCCTCCTGGAACACGGGCATCGTCCTCGATGCCACCGGCGACCCCGTCACCGCCTGGCGTAGGGAAGCGGGATTTCGGATCGCCGGCGCGGAAGTCGTTGTGGGAGACAGACGAGACATCGAGCCTGTGCGTCGCGCCCTGCGGGGATCCCGTGCGTCCACTTGGTGTATCCGCTCGCGGAAGGATTGCCCGAAGCCTGGTTCACCGGCTGGCGGCCGCACGACGGTTGGCACCCCACGCCGAAGTGACTATAATGACCATCTTGGTTCTCTCGGGTGAATCCCCCATGGACACTGACATCTGGACGGTCGCCCAGGCCAAGGCGAAACTGAGCGAGCTCATCGAGAGCGCCCGCACACACGGCCCGCAGACGATCACCCGCCACGGCCGGCGGACGGCCATCGTCGTCGATGCCGAGGAATGGGAACGCAAGACCCGGCGCAGCGGGACACTGGCGGATTTCTTCCAGGCCTCGCCGCTTCGCGCCTCGGGCCTCAAAGTCCGCCGCTCCCGCAACCGGCTGCGCACGCCAACCCTGTGAGCTTCCTCCTCGACACGAACCTCGTCTCCGAGTGGACGAAGCCGCAGCCGGACGCCGGCGTCATCGAGTGGCTCGCCGAGGTGGACGAGGAGGGGGTTTTCCTGAGCGTCGTGACGTTCGCCGAGCTCCGCCACGGCATCGAGCGCCTCCCCTCCGGCGCGCGGCGCCGGCGGCTTGATGCGTGGCTGGCCGCCGAGCTGCCGCTCCGGTTCGAGGGACGGATCATCGGCGTCGATGGGGCGATCGCAGATGAGTGGGGACGGGTGGTGGCCCGGGGCGAGGCGTGCGGCCGGTCCATTCATGCGATGGATGCGCTCATTGCCGCCACGGCGCTTGTCCATGACCTCACCCTGGTGACCCGGAACATGTCCGACTTCGAGCCATCCGTCAAGTCTCTTCTCAATCCCTGGAAGGAGCCACCGCGGAAGTAGGTGGCGTGCGAGCCCGGCCGGGTCGCCCAGGGCGACTCCGGGTCCGGCCCCAGCCTCGTATCCACCGGTCGTGAGATCGGATCCTCGTGGAGGCGGGACCATTCCCCTCCGGCCCGTCAGCACCGTGTCGTTCGCGGTCTTGATCACCGAAACGGAGACCCCCCTCCCTTGCACCGACCCCAAATCCTGTGCTAGCCTCGAAAAAACCGCCTCCGGCGTCCGTCCTGTGACGCCCTTCCCGGGCTCCTGTCGATCCCCAAGCGGGTTCTGTCCCGCGTTTCTCATCCGAGGGTTCATCCATGCCGAAGTCCCGCCCCGCCGGTCTTTCTCTCTGGGCCGCTCTCCTTCTCCTGGCCACAGTCGCATCCCCATGGGCATCCGCCCATGTCCGTCTCACCCCCTCCCTCTACCGGGCCCTCCACTACCGGTTCATCGGGCCGGGCGAGGGACGCATCGCCGCGGTCCAGGGAATCCCGGGCAATCCCCGCATCTACTACCTCGGCACATCCTCGGGCGGCATCTGGAAGACCACGGACGGCGGGATCCACTGGAAACCGGTCTTCGACCGGGAGCCCGCCCAGTCCATCGGGGCATTGGCCCTGGATCCGGGCCGCCCCCAGGTCGTGTGGGCCGGCACGGGTGAGACTTTCTACATCCGCCCGACCACCGGTATCGGGGACGGCATCTACCGCTCGGACAACGGCGGCCGCACCTGGAGGCACCTCGGTCTTTCCGGAACCGACCGCATCGCCCGCATCGTGGTCGACCCCCTGGATCTCCGGCGGGTTTACGTCTGCGCCACCGGGAGCGGATTCGGTCCGTCCAAGGACCGGGGGGTCTACCGGACGGACGACAACGGACGGCACTGGAAGCGGGTCCTTTTCGTCAACCCGCTCACGGGTTGCTCGGATCTCGCGATCGATCCCCAAAACCCAAGCGTGCTTCTGGCCGGCATGTGGCAGTTCGACGTCCACCCCTGGAACCTGGACAGCGGCGGACCGGGCAGCGGGGTCTATCTCAGCCGCAACGGGGGAAAGACCTGGAAACGCCTCGACCACGACGGCCTGCCGACGGGTCCGGTCGGGAAGGTGGCCGTGGCCATCTCCCCAAGCAATCCGCACATCTACTACACCCTCATGGAGGAAAAATGGGCGCCGGGCCTGTACCGCTCCGTCGATTCGGGCCGCCACTGGCGGCTCATGAGCCACAACCACTCCATGGACGAACGGGCGCCCTATTACACCCGCTTCGCCATCTCCCCCACGAACCCGGACCGTCTCTACTTCGTCTCGACCAACTTCCTGACCTCGCGCACGGGTGGCATCCACATGCACTATGAGCGCTGTGGATGTGGCGACAACCATGACATCTGGATCGATCCCCAAAACCCCAAGCGCATGGTCGTGACCTTCGACGAGGGCGCCACCATCACCCTGGACGGCTGGAAGCAGTGGCAGGAAATCGCACTGCCCGACGCCCAGCTCTACCACGTCGCCACGGACCGGGACATCCCCTTCCATGTCTTCGTCAACCGCCAGGACGGGCATGCCTACCGCCTGCCCTCGAACACGCGGACCCCCTACGGGGGCATCAGTCCCGGCTACTGGACCGGCCTCAACGGCTGCGAGAGCGGTTTCACGCTCCCGGAGAAGAACAACAACATCGTCTGGTCCGGCTGCTATGACGGCTGGATCGACCGTTTCAACATCCGCCGCGGTGAAGGCCGCGCGGTGTCCGTCTTTCCGCTGTCGGGCTATGGCTGGCCGCCCGGGAAACTGCCGAACAGCTGGGATTTCGTCTTTCCGCTCGCGCTCTCGCCGCAGAACTCCCACAAATCGGAA
>JAKATI010000014.1 GCA_021828045.1 Pseudomonadota bacterium
CGTTTCAGGAGCGGTCCGGGTCGAACAAGGGGGGCGGCGGCTCGGCCGCCTGCAGGCTGGGGATTGCTTCGGGGAGATCGGCTTCGTCACACCCGCCAAGCGCTCCGTCACGATTCTGGCTGAGGATACGGTCGAGATTTTTTCCGTTAATGCGACCTTGATGGAGCAGGCCTCACTCGCCACCCAACTCCATTTTAGCCGCATCTTCCTGAAGAACCTGATTGCCCGCCTCTCCCGGTCCCGCGCCGGTGTTTCCCTGCCCGTTTCCTAGGGAGGCCACGAGACGCTGGCAAAAGCCGAGTGGTTGTGGATGGACTCGAAGTTCTCGACCGTCACCCGGAAATGCGTAAATCGCCGGTCATCACGCAAGGCGCAGGCAATGTCCCGGGCCAGATCCTCGGCGAAACGGGGGCGCTCGAACGCTTTCTCGGTGACGTATTTCTCGTCGGACCGTTTGAGTAGGCCAAAGAGCTCGGCCGAGGCATGACGCTCGACCAAATCCAGGCCAGTTTCGATATCGATCGTCTCGCGTGGGCTGAGGGTCAGGGTGACGCACGCGCGCTGACTATGGGCTCCGTAGAGGGAAATTTCACGAGAGCAGGGACACAGGGTGGTCACCGGAACCGAGAAAATCCAGGACCACGGGGATCGGGTGTCGGGATGCTTTTCCCCGATCCAGCTCACGGTATAGTCCAACAAGCTTTCACTGCCACTGACCGGGGCACGCTTGTTTCTGAAAAAGGGGAAGACCACCTCGAGCCGTGCATGGGCCGCCTCTTCCCGGTGGCGCATCTCCTCCAAGGAGGCGACGGCCCGATCAGGTGTGAAATCAGGGGCCAGAGCGTGCACGATTTCCACCAGGCGGGACATGTGAATGCCGCGTCGATCGGCGGCCAGGGATACAGCCAGGGTAAAGGTTCCGACTGACATCTGTCGGTTGCCGGACCGATCCATGATCCCCACCGGCAGTTTGAGGCGCTGGATGCCGACCTCGTCAAGACCGAGACCCCGTGGATCCGGAGCGGACTGGACATCGGGCATGGGGGCCTCAGGGTGGATGGTGGAGTGGTCGGTAGGGAGGGGCATCGGGGTTGGGAGATCTCTTTCATCTCGGCTGTTGTGGAGCCGTTGTGGAGTGAGGAGCAGGGGAAGCAATGGCAATCCGCCGGCAAACCGATCAGCAAAACAACCAAGCAAAACGCCTATTGTAAAGTAAACGGGAATGCTTATCCTCGGGGCCTTTTGGGCGATCGGCTCTCTCTCCCAGCCGAGAGGGACAGGTTGCTGACCAGTGATGCGAGCATGCCGGAGCGGGTGCCGAATCCGGCCAATGCTGACTGGCAGGTCGCGAGCGTTTCCTCAAGCGCCCGGTGTGCTTCATGGAGACCGAGCAACGTCACGAAGGTGGCGCGTCCCCGGCTTTCATCGCCGCCGGGAGCACGTCCGAGTGTTTCCGGGTCAGCGGTGGCATCCAGGATATCGTCCCGGATCTGGAACGCCAATCCCAGGGCCTGTGCCATCCGGTCCAGACGGTTTCGTTCGTCCGAGGTGCGCTGCGAGGCCAGCAGGTAGGGCAGCAGGATCGCCGCCCGGATCAAGGCACCGGTTTTCCGTTCGTGCATGTCTTTGAGTTCCCCGAGCGTCTGCGGTTGATGTTGGGGATCAAGGTCCAGGGTCTGGCCTCCCACCAGTCCCGTGCTGCCGCAGGCTTCCGCGAAGAATCGAGTGGCGTCAACGATTGCGGCGGGCTCCGCCAGCGTTCCGGGAATGTGGCTCAGTACGGCAAAGGCCCGGGCTTGGAGGGCATCGCCGGCCAGAATGGCGATGGCTTCGCTGAAAGCCCGGTGGCAGCTCGGGCGGCCACGCCGAAAATCGTCATTGTCCATGGAGGGAAGGTCGTCATGGATCAGTGAGTAGGCATGGACAAATTCCACCGCGGTGGCCGGAAAATCAGCCAGGTCCTGTGAGATTCCGAAAAGGTGGGCCGAGGCGTAGACGAGCCGTGGCCGGAACCGTTTGCCCCCGCCCAAGACGGCATAACGCATGGCTTCATGGATGATCTTGAGGGGTGGGCTCGGAGGGGGAAGATGGCGTTCGAGGACGGTTTCGATATGCTGGCCGAAGGGGTCCTGAACCGTCATGTCCGAGAATCCTCCACGGAGGGAGGGCCATCCCAAGGGATCGTCCGGCCGGACTCCACGAGCAGACGGTCGATTTTCTGACGGGCGGCCTTGAGTGCTTGTTCGCATCGGGCATGGAGTGCCATCCCCTCTGAAAAATATTGGATTGATTCCTCGAGTGAAAGACGTCCTTCTTCCAGTCGACGGATGATTTCCTCGAGTTGCGCCAGGGACTTCTCGAATGATTCCAGCGTGGGTTCGGTGCCTGGCTCAGGCGCCGGCCGGGCGGATTTCGGCGGATTTTTGGGCACGGGATCGTCCTCGCTCGCGTTCATGACCAAACCGGCTGATGGACCGGGCGGTGGCCAGTATATCGGATGCAACCCCGGAAAGCCGCCCGGGCCTGACCGGAAGAACGCGGGGATCGTTGAAAGTGCCCACGGCGGGTGGAGCGAAGCTCCCTGATCGGTTAAACTGTTACGCTGTCTCCCCCAGAAAGACGGAGGTTGATCATGAAAGCCCTGAAAGGTACCCGTACGCAGGAAAACCTCAAGTTTGCTTTTGCTGGCGAATCCCAGGCCAATCGCCGTTACCTTTATTTTGCCTCCAAGGCGGATGTTGAGGGCTACAACGATGTGGCCGCCGTTTTCCGTTCAACGGCTGAGGGAGAAACCGGGCATGCCCACGGACATCTCGAATTTCTCGAAAGCGTTGGGGATCCCGTGACCAACCTGCCGATTGGTGCTACGGCGGAGAACCTCCGCTCGGCCATCGCGGGCGAAACCCATGAGTACAGCGACATGTATCCCGGCATGGTCAAAACGGCCCGCGAGGAGGGATTCGAGGAAGTGGCTGATTGGTTCGAGACGCTTGCCAAGGCGGAGCGGTCCCATGCCAACCGCTTTCAGAAGGCACTCGATACACTGGGACACTGACCCCGGTCAGGGGTACGGCCACAACGGACCGCACAAGAGGCCACGGTGACTGAAACGAGACCCGCACGTCCGGGGGAAGGGGGGCTTGAGCCTCCGAAACGGGCCCCCCTGAACACGGACGATCCGGCTTTTTTCGATGCTGCGGCACTCGAACAGGAGTTGCGCCGCACTTTCGAGATCTGCCATGGTTGCCGTCGTTGCTTCAACCTGTGTGAGGCGTTTCCCACCCTCTTCGACCGGGTCGACCGGGATCCTTCCGGAGAGCCGGGAACTCTCCGGAAGGACGATCTCGAGCAGGTAGTCACGGAATGCTATCTCTGTGATCTCTGTTTCATGACCAAGTGCCCCTATGTTCCCCCACATCCGTTCAACCTGGATTTCCCCCACCTCATGCTCAGGGCCAAGATGTCGCGGTACCGGGAGGGAAAAACTCCGCTCCGCGATCGTTTTTTGACCGAGCCCGATAGGATGGGGCGCTTTTTTGGCATTCCCATTGTGGCGGAGACGCTGAACCATCTCAATCGGAGTCCCACGTTCCGCCGTCTGTCCGGGCGCCTGACCGGGATCCATGCCGAGGCGGCGTTGCCCCCCTTCTCCACTCATTCTCTCGCCTGGTATTGGAAGAGACGGGAGGCACCAGCGGAATGTAGCGTCCAGCCAACCCCGTCCACCCAAGGCCGGGTCGCCTTGTTCGCTACCTGTTACGGACGCCACTACCGCCCGGAGATCGATCTCGATCTGGCCCGTGTGTTCGAGCATAACGGGATTCCCGTCGAGCGGATCGAGGGGGAAGCTTGTTGCGGGATGCCCAAGCTTGAAATTGGCGATCTCGAATCGATTGGGCAGCTCCTGGAGCGAAACCTGCCGCTTCTGCTCGGGGCCATCGACCGTGGTTGCGATCTGACCTCGCCGATTCCTTCCTGCGTACTCATGTTCAGCCGTGAGCTGCCGCTCCTCTATCCCCATGACGAACGGGTCCGCAGGGTGGCTCAGGCATTTGTGGATCCCTTCGATTACCTCATGCGGCGCCATGCGCACGGGCTTTTGAGAACGGACTTTCGACAGTCCCTTGGAAAGGTAGCCTATCATGTACCGTGCCATCTCCGTGTCCAGAACATCGGTCTCAAGACCCGTGATGTCTTGGCACTCGTTCCCGGTACCCAGCTCGAGGTGATCGAGCGCTGCTCCGGCCATGATGGAACCTACGCGGTGCGGGCGGAGTCCCATGCCAAGGCCGTGAAGATCGGCCGGCCGGTTGTCCGGCGGATCGCCGAGTTTCACCCGGATCACTACGCCAGTGACTGTCCGATGGCACAGGACCATCTTCACGAGGGCTTGGGGAAGGGTTCGCCCCCACCTGCGCATCCCCTCCGACTGCTTGCCTACGCCTATGGTCTGGTGGAGGAGCCGGCATGAAACGTCTGACCCCGGAAGACCTCTATCCCCTTGAGCACTACGCCCGGATCCGGCCTGATTTCCGCAGGAAGGTCATGGCGTACAAGCAGGGGCGCCGGTTGGCGCTGGGGCCGCATATGACCCTGATTTTTGAAGATCGTCTGACCGTCCAGTACCAAATACAGGAAATGCTCCGGATCGAACGGATCTTTGAACCGGCGGCGATTGCGGAAGAGCTGGCTGTCTACAACCCCCTGATCCCGGACGGGCACAATTTCAAGGCGACGCTTTTTCTCGAGTATGAGTCGGTCGAGGAAAGAGCCCACGAACTGCGTCGACTGACCGGCATTGAGCATCAAGTCTGGCTGCGGATCGGGACGGGGACTCCGCTCTGGGTTGTGGCTGACCCGGATCTCGAGCGCTCCACTCCAGAAAAAACCTCCGCCGTCCATTTTCTCCGTTTTGACCTCCCGCCCAGCGAGGTGGAGGCGATCCGCACGGGAGCTCCGATGACGATCGGGATCGAGGACTCCCGCTATCCCGTCCAGGTTCCCCTCCCTCCCCTCCTGGCCCAGGCCCTGCGTTCGGACCTCGCAGAGCCTGCATCCTGCTAGAATCCCCTTCCGGGAAAGGCCCAAGCACCGCCCGTGCCCCGCAAACAACGGTACGATTCCAGCGACCTCGAAGTCTTGACCGGTCTCGATCCCGTGCGCCGGAGGCCGGGGATGTACACCGATACCCAGTCCCCGGATCATTTGGCGCAGGAAGTCATTGACAACAGTGTCGACGAGGCGTTGGCGGGCTTTGCCCGGACACTCACGGTCACGCTCCACGCGGATGCTTCGCTCACGGTGGCTGACGATGGGCGTGGCATGCCGGTCGACCCGCACCCGGAACTCGGCCGGAGCGGGGTCGAAGTCATCCTGACTGTGCTCCATGCGGGTTCTAAGTTCGGGGAATCCGTCTACCGCTTTTCCGGCGGTCTTCACGGGGTGGGCGTTTCGGTGGTCAATGCGCTCTCGCGCCGGTTGGAGGTCTGGGTCCGGCGGGATGGGAGTGAGTTCCACATGGCTTTTGCGGAGGGCACGCCAATCACGCCCCTGGTTCGCCTCGGACCCGTACCCCGTGGGGAAACCGGAACCCGGATCCGTTTCTGGGTCAATGAACGCTACTTCGAAAATCCGCACCTGGCTGCCGACCGGCTGGTTCCACTGCTCCGGGCCAAGGCTGTGCTTCTTCCCGGATTCGTGGTCAGCCTGTGCGATGAGATGGGCGGGCGTTCACATCGTTGGTGCTACGAGGCGGGACTTGCCACCTACCTCGAGGAGACTTTGGCGGGACGGGGACTTCTGCCGGATCATCCGTTTGTGGGACATTTCCGCTCCGACCGGGCCGAGGCGGCCTTTGCGCTCGCTTGGGAGAACGGGGGGGCAGGGCATGGAAGCGTGACCGAAAGTTTTGTGAACCTCATTCCGACGCCCCAGGGTGGAACCCATCTGACCGGACTCAAGACGGGACTCTTGGCCGCACTCCGGGAGTTCTGCGATTACCGCGGGCTGGCCCCCCGCGACATCAAGCTCACGGCCGAGGATGTGTTTCAGGGTTTGAACTACGTGCTTTCTGTCAAGTTGCGGGAAGTGGAGTTTTCCGGCCAGCTCAAGGAAAAACTGAACTCCCGGGAAGCGGCGAGTTTCGTTTCGGGGGTGGTCAAGGATGGCTTCTCCCTCTGGCTGCACCAGTCGCCGGCCCAAGGAGAGCCCATTGCCCGGCAGATGGTCGCTCACGCAGTTGCACGCCAGCGTCGGGAAAGCCAGGTGGCACGGAAAAAGCCGATTGCGTCTTTGGCCTTGCCCGGGAAACTAGCCGATTGCACCGGTGAGAATCTCGAGGAGACTGAACTCTTCCTGGTCGAGGGGGATTCGGCGGGCGGATCTGCCCGGCAGGCACGTGACCGGACCTTCCAGGCCATTCTTCCCCTGCGGGGGAAAATCCTCAATACTTGGGAAAGCAACTCCGGCGAGGTCCTGGATTCTGCCGAGATCCGGGATTTGGCCACGGCACTCGGCATCCAGCCCGGGGTGAGCGACCTGGCGGGGCTGCGTTACGGGCGGATCTGTATCCTGGCCGATGCCGACTCCGATGGTGCGCACATCGCCACCCTCCTGTGTGCCCTTTTTGTCCGCCATTTTCCGGAGATCATCCGGCAGGGACGGCTTTATGTGGCCATGCCGCCGCTCTACCGGATTGATGCCGGTGCAGCCGTCTACTATGCGCTGGATGAGGGAGAAAAGACCGGAATCCTGGATCGCCTGCAGGCGGAAGGCCGACGCGAAAAATTCCAGGTGACGCGCTTCAAAGGATTGGGCGAAATGAATCCCGAGCAGCTTCGCGAGACCACTCTCGCCCCGGAAACACGCCGGCTGGTCCGGTTACGCTGGGAGACAACAGCCCGGGAGACAGAAGAGATCCTGGACCGGTTGTTGTCGCGCCGACGGGCTGCGGATCGAAGGGTCTGGCTTGAGAACGAAGGACGCTTTGCGGTTCCGCTCTAGAGGGCATCGGCACGAACCGGATCCGGCCAAGTGGTGACGACCCGCACCTCGACCTCGACCTCCGAGTTGAGACTGGCCCCGACCGAACAGTACCGTTCATGGGAAAGGAGGGCCGCTTGGCGTAATGCCTCCTCTGTGACGCCGGGTCCGCAACCGACATGTCGGACCGTGATCGACTGAAAACGGCGGGGGTGGCTGTCGGCGCGGTGTCCCTCGATCTCGATCCGGTAGTGGCTGAGGGGCTGGCGCTTTTTCCGCATGATTTCGACGACATCAATCCCGGAACAGGCGCCCAGGGCTGCCAGCAGGAGCTCCGTGGGCTTGAGCCCGGCTTCGCCGCTCCCACCGTCCAGGACCAGGCTCGTCCCGTTTCGGTTGGTTCCCCGGAAAGCCAGCTTGCCCTGGTAGTCGACTTCGATGAGGACGGCATCATTCATGGAGGAGACCCGCGAGAACAATCAGGGAGGAGGTCCCTGAACGGCCATCCAGCCACCCATGCAGCTTGTGACGAAAGGATAGAAACCCGGAGGAGACAGGCAATACCATCGCAGTTGTGTAGGTGGAAGGGGCTCCATCAGGAAGGGAGTCCCCGCCAAGGGAGCACCGGGAAGGGGAATGGGGCCTGAGCCATAGTAGGGGGGATAGGGACGGATGGGGGTGAGGTAAAAATACCACCGGTGATTGCTCCTCCACCACCAACCGTAGCGTCCGTGGTGCCACCCTTGCTGCCAGCGGCCAGCCTTCCACCCGCGAGGGGCCTTGAGGGGATGGACCCGTGCAGGTTGGGCAGGCATCGGAATTGCCCAGGCAGCCATGGGGAGAAAGAGGAAGCATAGGAACAGCCCCCCCCTCCGGCTCATGTGCTTTCTGCCCTGCCTCGGACCACCCACTGCTCGACCGAACCGGTGCATGGCCGGAATGTAACGCGGATCCCGGGCAAGGTCAAATGCGTCCCGCGCGGGTTGCTTCAGGTGTATCCCCAGTGCCGGATCCAGGGGTCAAGGACCGGCGCCAAGGGTTCCAGCGCCGATGCATAGGATCGCCAGCGTCCGATCCGGTCAGACCGGATCGGACGGGAGACTTGGTCGTAGCTCGGGGTTCCAATGCGGATTCCCGCCAGGCGGTTTTCGGGATGGACCATGGCGGGCTCAAACTCAAGTCCCAAGAAGTCACAGAGAGCGTGGAGTTCCTCCGCCGGGTTCCCGACCAGGCGTTCGTAGACCTGGATACGGACCTGGTCCGCTGGCAGGATCCGGTGCCGTTCCTCCTCGAACACACCCATGACGAGATCGTAATAGGCTGCCGTTCCGGGTAGCGTCCGGAAATGCTGCATGGCCGGGTTGGGGCTGAAAACCTGGAGGTGGCAGCTCAGGCAAACATCCCGAGGGTCCCGGATGGCGACGAGAAAACGGGCTCGGGGAAACAGGCAATGCAGCCACGCGGAAAATGCACTGTTGAGAGGAAGTTTGTCGATCACCCAGCCTGAATCCCCGAGATCCGTCGGTTGAAGGGTCGACTCGGCCTGGGCGAGGAGGGACATCATCTCGTCCACCCCGAGAGGACGGCCGGGGTCTGCCAGCGAGGCCATGACCCGGGCGAGGGTCGGGGCCAGGGGATTGGTTTCCTCCAGCACACGGAGGGCGGGGTGCATCGAGAGCATTCGGTCGAGGAGCGTGGTGCCGGAGCGGGGGAAGCCGACCAGGAAAACGAGTCGTTGACCAGCTTCCACCCGGCGGGTGGACCATGACTTAAGGATGGTCATGGCTTCCGGGTGATCCTTGAGCCGGCGGATCGACCGTGTTCCGTAAAGTCCCTCCGGGCCGGAAGGACTGTCGGCCTCCGCTAGGTGCCGGTGGCTTTCCCGCGCGGCTTCGAGTGCTTCGTCCACCCGTCCCAAGGCATCCAGAGCCCTGGCGCGGCGTCCCTCGCGGACGGCACGGTCGGCGGGAGAGAGACGCTTGGGATCCAGGTTGTCGAGCAGGTCGAGTGCACATCGGGGATCACCCGATCGTGCGGCCAGTTGTGCGGAGACGAAAGTGGCCAGCACATGGTCCGGACGGCGGGAAAGGACCTGGTCTACCCAGGGTCGGGCCGCATCCGGCTGGTTGGTTTCCTCGAGAAGTGCCGCGTAGTGGGCCGCAGCATCGAGGTGATCCGGATCGAGGCCGAGGCAGAGAGGATAGGCTTGGAGTGCTTCCATTGTTCGCCCCAGTTCCTCGAGGCAGCGGGCGCGGTTGAAATGGGCCACTGGGTGCTTGGAGTTAATTTTGACGATCGCCTCGAAGTGTTCGAGGCCCTGGGTCCATTGTTGCCTCTCGCAGGCAATGACCCCGAGGCCAAACCGGGCCGCTTCGGATCTGGGATCGCGGACGAGAAGAGTTTCGAGAAGGGGTTCGGCTTCCTTGTGATTCCCCACTGCGACCAGAGACAGTCCGAGGAGTTCGGCAGCCGGGATCCAGTCCGGATCTTGTCGGTACAGGATGTGGAGTCGGCGTACCGCCTCCCCGAAATGACCTTCGCGGTAATCCCGAACGGACTGCTCGAATTCGCGGCGGACCTCAGGAGGAACGGCTTTTCCTGCCCAGGGCATCATCGCTCCAGTCAAGGGTCACCTTGCCGGATTGTCCGCTGCGCATGATCTCGAATGCCTGTTCGAAATCGGGAGCGGGAAACTGGTGGGTCAAAACCGGGCGCACGTCAAGTCCGGTTTCCAAAAGGGCCGCCATCTTGTACCAGGTTTCGAAAATTTCGCGTCCGTAAATCCCTTTGAGCCTGAGGCCCCGGAAAACGATTGTGTTCCAGTCGAGCTCAATGGGGCTCGAGGCGATGCCCAAGAGGGCCAAGGCTCCACCGTTGCGCATGTGTTCCAGCAAAAGCCGAATGGCCTCGCGCTGACCCGACATTTCAAGGCCCACATCGAATCCCTCGACCAGGCCCAGTTTTTCCATCGTGCTGTCTAGGTTTTCCTGCTGGATATTCAGAGCGGCATCCGCACCCATCTTCTGGGCCAGTGCGAGTCGATAGTCATTGACGTCTGTGACGACGATCCGGCGGGCTCCTACACGGCGGGCAATCGCCGTCGCCATGACCCCGATCGGACCGGCGCCGGTAATCAGTACGTCTTCTCCCACGAGATCGAAGCTCAATGCGGTATGGGTGGCGTTTCCCAAGGGATCCAGGAATGCGGCAATCTCGTCGGGAATCGAGTCGGGAAGGGGGAAGATGTTCGTGGCAGGCAATGAGAGATATTCGGCAAAACAGCCTGGACGCTGGACCCCGAGCCCCACCGTGTGGGGGCACAGGTGGCGCCGGCCCGCTCGGCAGTTTCGGCAGTGCCCGCACGTGATGTGTCCCTCGCCGGAGACCCGCTGACCGACCCGGAGCCCCGTGACCTCGCTGCCCACTTCGATGATCGTGCCGACAAACTCGTGCCCGATGGTCAGGGGGACCGGGATGGTTTTCTGTGCCCACGCGTCCCAGTTGTAGATATGGATATCCGTTCCACAGATGGCGGTTTTCCGGGTCCGGATCAACACATCGTTCGGGCCGATCCCGGGTTCGGGGACGGAAGTCAGTGTGAGTCCGGGACCAGCGGTTTTCTTGACCAGAGCTTTCATGGGCGACTTCTCAGGATGGGGGGGCTAGAGCACTCCGGTTTCACGACCGGCCCGCTCAAACGCCTCCAGTGCCCGGTCGAGATCGGTCGGTTCGTGGGCGGCGGAAACCTGGGTCCGGATGCGGGCCTGACCCTGGGGGACGACCGGGTAGGAAAAGCCCACGGCGTAAACTCCGGCTTCAAGCAGCGCTGAGGCCATTTTCTGGGTGCGGGGCGCATCGTGCAACAGGATGGGAATGATCGGGTGTGTGCCGGGGATCAGCTCAAAACCGAGAGCGGTCAAGCCTTCCCGGAACCGGCGGGCGTTCTCCAGAAGACGGACTCGGAGTCTTGTCTCTTCTCGGACCAATGATAAAGCAGCAAGCGAGGTGGCTGCGATCACGGGAGCCAGGCTGTTCGAGAACAGGTAGGGACGGGACCGTTGCCGCAGCCAGTCGACAATGGGCTGGGACGAGGCGGTATAGCCGCCGCTCGCCCCGCCCAGTGCCTTGCCCAACGTTCCAGTGAGGATGTGCACCTGTCCCTCGACCCCCTGTTTCTCGGCTGTCCCCCGGCCACCCGGTCCCCAGAACCCGACTGCATGGGAGTCATCCACCATGACGAGGGCTTCGTAACGCTGGGCCAGGCTACAGATTCCGGCCAGGTCGGCTTCTAGACCGTCCATGGAGAAAATCCCATCGGTCACGATCAGCCGGTGGCGGGCTTTCGCGGTTTTCCGGAGCAGATCCTCGAGTGCGTTGAGGTCGCGATTGGGAAAGCGGTAGCGGGAGGCTTTGCACAACCGGATGCCATCGATCAGGCTCGCGTGGTTCAGGCTATCGCTGATCACGGCGTCGGATTCGTCAAACAGGGCTTCGAAAAGCCCTCCGTTGGCATCGAAACAGGAGGAGTAGAGCAGGGCGGCAGGCTGGTTGAGGAAATCGGCCAGGGTCTGCTCGAGATTGACATGGATCTCCTGGGTTCCGCAGATAAAGCGCACGGAGGCGAGTCCGTACCCGTAGCGTTCGAGAGCTTCCCGGGCCCGGGTGATCAGGGCCGGATGCCCGGCCAGCCCGAGATAGTTGTTTGCACAGAGATTGATCACCTCCCGCCCGTCGGCCAGGCGGACGTGGGCGCCTTGGGGAGAGGTCATGACGCGCTCCGACTTGTAGAGACCCTCCCTCCGAAGGTCAGTCAGCGCCTGGCTCAGCCGGTCTTCGATGGCGTGGGACACGGAAGATCCTCAAAGACGGGTATTTTACACGCCCCCCCGATCCCCGGCCCGCGCACGAGGAAGGTGGGAGAGATGGGGATTCCCGCGCCGTTCTATAATGAAACGGACAGCGGCTCCATCGGCAGGATGGACGCTTTCCTGAAATGAAAGAGGGCCATTTTGACCGACTGTCCATCCGTCATGAAAAACCGGTCCCGGAGCCGGGTCTTTTGGATATTGGGATTGTTCCTGTTCGTGGCCGTCTGGTTCGGCACGATCGGGCACCGTGCCCTGTTCCAGACCGATGAGGGACGCTACGCCGAGATCCCGCGCGAGATGCTGGCCACCGGAAACTGGCTCACCCCGCGTCTCGATGGGTTCAAGTATTTTGAAAAGCCTCCCCTCCAGTACTGGGCGACGGCAACCAGTTTTCTCCTGTTTGGGGAGCATACGTGGTCGGCCCGGCTCTATACCGCCCTCACGGGTTTTCTCACCCTGCTGGTCCTCGGCTGGGCCGGCACGCAGCTCTGGAGCGCGCGGGTCGGCTGGCTGGCGGGTGCGGTCGGGGCCAGCAGTCTTTACCTGGTCTTGATGGCGCATTTCAACACGCTCGACATGGGGGTCACTTTTTGGATGACCCTCAACCTCTTTACCTTCCTCGTGGCCCAGTCCCAACCCTCGAATATACCGCGCCGCCGGGCCTTCATGTACATGAGCTGGGTGGCCTCGGCCCTGGCCGTCATGAGCAAGGGACTGATTGGCGTGGTGCTACCGGGATGCGTGCTCCTGCTCTACGTTTTTCTCCGGCAGGATTTTGCCCTGCTCAAGCGACTGCATTATTACGGCGGACTGGCCCTGTTCATGCTCTTTGGAGTTCCCTGGTTTTTCTGGATCACGGTCAGGAATCCGGAGTTTTTCCACTACTTCTTCATCTACCAGCATTTTGAGCGGTATCTCGATGGCGTGGCCCACCGGCCAGGGCCTCTCTGGTACTTCCTGCCCATTTTGCTCCTGGGTGTGCTGCCCTGGGTGCGGGAGGCGGCCCGGGTTCTGGGAACCGGCTGGCGCCGGTCGGACCGGCAGAAGCTGGACGGAATCGATACGAGATTTCTGCTCTGGCTCTACGTCGTATTTATCGTCGTGTTTTTCTCCCTATCGAGTTCAAAGCTCCCGAGCTATATCCTGCCTGTCATGCCGGCTTTGGCACTCCTCATCGGCCAGGAACTGGCGGAGACAAAGCCATCCCACCTCCATGCCGCCTTCATTCTCACAGCCGGACTCGCGCTTCTCGGGATGATCGTCACCCCGTTCTGGATGGCGTCGATCCGGCCGGCCGGGGTGGCCCGGGTCTATGGCCGGGTCGAACCCTGGCTCATGGGGATTTTCGGCTTCCTGCTCGTGGTTTCGGCGGTGGCTGGGTGGTTGAGAAGGCGGGGAACCGGAACCATCGCCTTGGTCACGCTCCTGGCCACGGGCTGGTTCGTTGCCATTTCCCTGATCAACTGGTCGGCCCAGGTATTGGATCCGGTCTATTCGACCCGCGCTTTCGCCCACGCCCTGAAGCCCTGGAACCGGCCCCATCGTCCGTTCTACATCGTGGCCAACTACCAGCAATCCCTACCGTTCTACCTCCGGCGAACGCTGACCCTCGTGGCCTGGCGCGGTGAGATCGGGTACGGAATCGGTCTTGCGAAACAAGCCGGTCACCTCAATGACCGGCGCTTCATTCCCACGCTCGCGGCCTTTCACCGGGTCTGGATGGCCCATCCACAGGCGGTGGCGATCCTCCGAAAGGGGCTTTACACCCGCCTGGTCCGGGAGGGTTGGCCGTTCACCGTGGTGGCATCCAATGTCCGGCGGGTGGCGGTGGTGCACCCATGAGCCTCATCGCCTTTCTCCTGATCCTGGCGGGAGTTCTCTTGAATGCAACCGCCCAGTTGCTGCTCAAGATGGCCGTCCGCGGCATGGGTCCCATCGCCCTGAGCCCCGAGACACTGCTCCGCAGCGGTTGGTCACTCGCGCAGAACCCCTATATCCTGGCGGGACTCGCCTGTTACGTCGTGAGTCTCGTGGTCTGGATCCTTGCGCTTTCGCGGGTCGAGGTCAGCCTGGCCTATCCGATGCTGTCTTTGGGCTACATCGTGACGGCCATCGGGGCCTGGGTATTTTTCTCGGAGCGCCTGGAGCCGCTGCAGTGGCTGGGAATCGGCGTCATCATTGTGGGTGTGATCCTTCTGGCCCGGGGAAGCACATGACCGAAGCCTTTCTGCCGTTTACCCGTCCTTCCATCGACGACGAGACACTCGCCGGAGTGGTCGATGTGCTCCGCTCCGGGTGGATCACCTCAGGCCCGCGGGTCGCCGAACTCGAAGAGGCGCTGGCCTCGCGGTTCGGCCCGGCCCGGCGTGTCCTGTGTTATGCCCACGCAACCGGAGCGCTTGAGGAGTCGTTGCGTGCCATCGGCGTGGGTCCGGGCGATGAAGTCATTGTGCCGGCCATGACTTTTGCGGCAAGTGCGAATGTGATCCTCCGGGTTGGGGCGACGCCGGTTTTTGTGGACGTCGAACTCACGACCCGCAATCTTGCGGCCCATGCCGTGGCCGCCGCCTTGTCCCCCCGGACCCGGGCGATCATGCCGGTGCATTTTTCCGGACTCCCGGTCGATCTGGATGCGTTGCACGCCCTCGCCCGACGCCACCACCTGATTGTGGTCGAAGATGCCGCGCATGCCATTGGTGCCCGATACCGCGGGCGGGAAATCGGCAGCTTCGGAGACCTGGCCTGCTTCAGCTTTCATGCCAACAAGAATATGACGACGATCGAAGGAGCGGCCATCTCGCTGCCCGCGGGCCAGTCCGGCTGGATTGATCGGCTCGAACGATTGCGTTTCCATGGTTTGCGCAAGGCGGAGGATGGCAGTTACGACGTTGAGCTCGCCGCCGGCAAGCATAACCTGAGTGATGTGGCCGCCCGTGTCGGTCTGGGACAGCTCAAGCGGCTGGATGAGTTCAACCGGCGTCGAGGCGAACTTGCAGGTTATTATTTCGATCGTCTGGAATCCAATCCCTGGGGGCTGGTCCTGCCTGAGCGGGGGGATATGGGGCATGCCTGGCACATGTTTACCGTATTGGTTCCCTTTGAAACATTGGGTTTCGAACGCCGCCAGCTTCAGGAACGGATGCGAGCGCACGGGATCGGCATCGGCATGCATTACCCGGCTCTACCACCGCTCAGCCTGTACCGGTCATTGTGTGACTGGCATCCGGGCCAGTTTCCGAATGCCGAACGCATCGGCCGGGAAACCGTGACCCTGCCGCTCTTCCCGGCCATGACCGAAGCCGATGTGGATCGGGTTTGCCGGGTCCTGGGGGAGGTTCTTGGCGGAGCGAGTGCATGAACGACCCGGCGACACCCGACCTGTCCGTGATCATCCCGGTTTACAACGAGGAGGCCAGCCTCAACGCCCTGTTTGACCGCCTGTTTCCGGTCCTCGACCAGCTGGGCCTGAGCCGGGAGGTGATCTTCGTCGATGACGGGAGCCGGGATCGCTCGCCGGTTTTGTTGCGGCAGGCGTTCGAGCGCGATCCCGAGACCGTGCGGATCGTGTTTTTTCAGTCCAATTTCGGCCAGCATGCGGCCATCCTTGCCGGCTTCGAGTACGCGCGCGGCCGACGGATTGTGACCCTGGATGCCGACCTCCAAAATCCGCCCGAGGAGATTCCCCGTCTGCTGGAGGCGCTGGAGGCTGGGCACGACTATGTCGGAACCATCCGGCGCCAACGCCACGACCACCTCTGGCGCCGCCTGGCTTCCCGTCTCATGAACCGGATCCGGGAACGGATCACGCGTGTCCATATGACCGATCAGGGGTGCATGCTCCGGGGCTATGACCGGTCCATCGTGGATGCCATCAACCGTTGCGAGGAAATCCACACCTTCATTCCCGCGCTGGCGTATCTTTTTGCGGCTCACCCCACCGAGATCGAGGTCGAACACCATGAACGGCAGTCGGGGCATTCCAAATATTCCCTCTACCGGCTGATCCGCCTCAACTTTGATTTGGTCACTGGATTTTCCGTGGTCCCGCTCCAGATCTTTTCACTCTTGGGGATCGTCCTGGCCCTGTCCTCGGGAATTCTCGTGCTCTATCTCGCCTTCCAGCGCATCTTCTTCGGCCCGCAGGTAAAAGGGGTCTTTACCCTCTTTGGGATTGTTTTTTTCCTGATCGGCGTCCTTTTGTTCGGCATCGGCCTTCTCGGCGAGTATGTCGGACGGATCTACCAACAGGTTCAGAAGCGCCCGCGCTATCTCGTCCAGGCCGTTCTGGAACGGTCGGGAACCTCCGAGGCATGACCCGGGCCGTCGTTTTTGCCTACCACGAGGTCGGCTGCCGGGGACTGGCTGTCCTTCTTGACCGGGGGATCGACGTGGCACTGGTCGTCACTCATCCCGACGATCCAGAGGAATCCCGTTGGTATGGGAGCGTCCGCGAACTCGCCGATCGCGAGCATGTTCCTTGTATCGAACCGGAGCAGGCCCTTCTGCCTGGGCTCGCAGCGGAACTTTCAGCGCTTGCGCCCGATTTCCTGTTCTCCTTCTACTACCGCTATCTGCTGCCCGCCCCCCTCCTGCAGACGGCCCGTGTGGGAGCACTCAACCTGCACGGTTCGCTTCTCCCCCGTTACCGGGGACGGGCACCCGTCAACTGGGCCATCCTCCGGGGTGAGCGGGAGACCGGGGCAAGTCTCCACTACATGACCGAACGGGCCGATGCCGGTGCCCTCGTGGACCAGATGGCCGTTCCGATCCTGCTGTCCGACCAGGCTCTCGAGGTGTCCCGGAAGGTCGCTTTTGCTGCGGAACTGGTCTTGGCCCGAAGCCTTGGACCACTGGTGGCTGGGCGGGTGAGCCCGCGGCCGTTGCCGTTTCTCCGCGATGAATACTATGGACGCAGGCGCCCCGAAGACGGCCGCATCGACTGGCGGCAGACGGCGCTCGCGATCCACAACCTGATTCGGGCTGTGGCACCCCCTTTCCCGGGGGCTTTCACCGATTGTGGTCCCGGCCGGTTGTGGATTGACTGCGCCCGGCCGGACCCGGAGCCTGCACGCCATTCGGCCCCCACCCTGTACCGCGAGGGGGCCGGGATTTTCGCGGATTGCGGCGACGGGAGACGAATCGAGGTGTTAAAATACCGCTGGCATCGACCGGATGACGGTCGTCCACTAGATCTCCAAAATCCCATCGTTCTAGGGAGCCCTCGTGAAGAAAATTCTCATTCTCGGGGTTAATGGTTTCATCGGCCATCACCTGAGTCAACGTATCCTCGAAGAGACCGACTGGATCGTGTTCGGGATGGACATGTTCTCGGACCGGATCACGGCTCTCACCGAACATCCCCGCTTCCATTTTTTCGAAGGGGACATCACGATCAACCGTGAGTGGGTCGAGTACCACGTCAAGAAATGTGAAGTGATCCTGCCCTTGGTCGCCATTGCCACGCCCGCGACCTACGTCCGTGAACCGCTCAAGGTGTTTCAGCTGGATTTCGAAGCCAATCTGCCGATCATTCGGCAGTGCGTCCGGTACCGGAAGCGGGTCATCTTTCCTTCCACCTCCGAGGTCTACGGGATGTGCCCGGACCCGGCCTTTGACCCCTACGAGTCCAACTGTGTGCTGGGCCCGATTCCCAAGCAGCGGTGGATCTACAGCTGTTCGAAACAGTTGCTGGACCGGGTGATCTGGGCCTATGGAATTGAAGAACAGCTGGATTTCACGCTGATCCGGCCTTTCAACTGGATCGGCCCCGGCCTGGACAGCATTCATGCGGCAAAAGAGGGGAGTTCGCGGGTGGTGACCCAGTTCCTCGGTCATATCGTCCGGGGTGAGGATATCCGGCTGGTCGATGGGGGACGCCGCCGGCGTTCCTATACCTACATCGACGACGGGATTGATGCCCTGTTGCGCATCATCCGAAACGAGGGAGGGGCGGCGAGCCGGCGCATCTACAACATCGGCAATCCCGAAAACCAGTATTCCGTGCGGGAGTTGGCCGAACGGATGTTGGCGCTGGCCCGGGAGTATCCGGAGTATGCGGCCACGGCCCGTTCTGTCCGCCTGATCGAGGTCAGTGCCAGCGACTATTACGGAGAGGGCTACCAGGACATCGAAAACCGCGTGCCGTCGATCGAGGCCGCCCGACGCGAGCTCGGCTGGGAGCCCAAGGTGGATTTCGACACCGCGCTCAGACGGATTTTTGAGGCCTACCGGGGAGATGTCGCCCAAGCCGGACGCTTGGTCAGCGAGGAGGCCTCCGACTGAGACCCATGCGTATCGCGCTCAAGGTCGACGTCGATACCCTGCGTGGAACCCGAATCGGGGTGCCCGCTCTGCGCGAACTTTTTCTCGAGATCGGCGTCAGCGCCACGTTTCTCTTTTCCGTGGGCCCGGACCATACGGGTCGGGCGGTCCGGCGGGTCTTTCGGCCCGGTTTTGCCGGAAAAGTGCGGCGGACCTCGATTGTCCGGAACTATGGGATCCGGACCCTTCTTTACGGGGTGCTGTTACCGGGACCGCACATCGGCCGGCGGATGGGAGAGGAGATGCGAAGGGTCCGGGACGCGGGTTTCGAGGTTGGACTCCATGCCTACGATCATTGCCGGTGGCAGGATGGCGTGACCCGGGCGGATACGGCCTGGACGCGGCGGGAGTTTGAACGGGCCTTGCGTGCCTACGCCGCCGTTTTCGGCACCCGGCCATCCACGGTCGGGGCAGCGGGCTGGCAGATGAACGAGACTGCATTTGCCCTCGAGGCGGAATACGGGTTGGCCTACGCCAGCGACACCCGCGGCTGGTGCCCTTTCTATCCCCGTTTCGGCTCCCGCATCTACCGCTGCCTGCAAATCCCGACAACCCTCCCCACGCTCGATGAGCTGATCGGACGGGAGGGGCAGGAGGGTGATTCCATCGGGGACGGTCTGTTTGCGAAAACCCAGGAAGCATCCTGCGATCAGGTCTGGACCCTGCATGCCGAGCTCGAGGGAATCCGCTACCGGCCCCTGCTCAAAAAGCTTCTCTTGCGCTGGCGTGAGGCCGGTGTGGACCTGGTCGATCTGGGAACGTTTTACCGGGGGCTCGACCGGGCCCTCTGTCCGGCGTGCCGGATCCGCCAGGCATCGATTCCCGGGCGAAGTGGTCTTTTGGCCTTGCAAGAAGATGGGACAAGTGCCGATCCGGAGGACAAGACCGGCTGGGCCGCCTGATTTTTCGTTTCTGTCTCGAGGAGTCGACCGATGAGCAAAAAGCTGATTCAACCCCCTTCGGGTGGCCACAGGATCCGGTATGAAAATGGACGTCTCCAGGTCCCGGACGATCCCTGGATCGGCTACGTCGAGGGTGACGGAATCGGTGTCGATATCACTCCGGCCTGTCTCCGGATCTGGGATGCGGCTGTGCACAAGGCCTATGGTGGGAAGCGGACGATCCACTGGGTTGAGCTTTTTCTCGGCGAGAAGGCCCGGGACCGGACAGGGGGAGATTATTTCCCGGCGGAAACGCTCCAGTGGATGAAGGAACTCTGGGTATCGATCAAGGGTCCCCTCACCACACCCGTGGGAGGTGGCTTCCGCTCGCTCAACGTGAGCCTGCGCCAGGCACTCGACCTCTACGCGTGCGTGAGACCCGTCCGCTACTACCGGGGCGTGCCCTCGCCGTTACGCGAACCGGAAAAGATCGATGTCGTGCTATTCCGCGAGAATACCGAGGATGTGTATGCGGGGATCGAGTACGCGGCAGGCACCCCGGAAAACGCGCGACTGGCTCGTTTTCTCCGGGAGGAACTGAAAGCGAACTTCTTCGAGGGTGCGGGGCTCGGGGTCAAGCCGATCTCCCGTTTTGGAACCGAGCGACTGGTCCGGCAGGCCCTGGCCTACGCGCTCGAGCACGGCCGGCGGAGTGTCACGCTCGTCCACAAGGGGAACATCATGAAGTTCACCGAAGGTGCTTTCCGCAACTGGGGCTATGAACTGGCCCAGCGCGAGTTCGGTGACCGGATCGTGACCGAGGAGGACTTGACGGGTCGGTACCAGGGCCGGGTTCCGGAGGGCCGGATTGTGGTCAAGGACCGGATCGCGGACATCATGTTCCAGATGATGCTGCTCCGGCCGGATGAGTTTGACGTCATTGCAACCCCGAACCTGAACGGTGATTACCTTTCGGATGCCGTGGCGGCCGAGGTGGGTGGTATGGGAATTGCGCCGGGCGCGAACATCGGGGACGGGATTGCCGTTTTTGAGGCCACCCACGGCACGGCGCCGAAACATGCCGGGAAAAACATCGTGAATCCCGGTTCGCTCCTCTTTTCCGGGGTTTTGCTCCTGGAGTACATCGGCTGGCCGGAGGCGGCAGAACGGATCCAGCGGGCCTACGAACGGACGCTGGCGGACCGGATCGTGACCTATGATTTTGCACGGCTCATGACCGAAGCCCGTGAGGTTCCGACCAGTGCCTTTGCCGATGCGCTGATCGAACGACTGTGAAGGGTCCGGGAGTGATCGACTTTGTCTGGCCGGAGGCCCCTGCGTTTTTTCCGGGAGGGGAGAGACTCGAGGATTTCTTTCTCATCGACGAGAAAACACTGCTCGGCTCCCTGCTTGAGACCTTTCCCCTGAATGCGGAGCAGCGGTCCCATGCCAGGACCCGTGCCCTGCGCTGGGTTCAGGCGGTACGCGAGCGGAAAAGCGGCTGGCGGCTCGGCATTGAGGATCTGCTCACGGAGTATGATTTGTCAACCCGGGAGGGCATCGTCCTCATGGGTCTTGCCGAAGCCCTGATCCGCATTCCGGACCGGGCGACCGCGGACCGGTTGATCGAGGACAAGATCGGCGGGGCGGGTTGGCAGCGCCACCTTGGAAACAGTGATTCCTGGCTCATCAATGCGGCCAGCTGGGGGCTTCTTCTGACCGGTCGTTTGGTGAAGCCCGAGGAGGCGGGATCAACCAGCGGCTGGGAGACGCTTCTGCGTCTCGTGGGCCGTCGGAGCGAGCCTTTGGTCCGGACGGTTCTCCTGCGTGTCATGAAGATGATGGGCAACCAGTTCGTCATGGGGGCCACGATCGGGGAGGCGCTGGACCAGGCACGGAATCTCCGGGACGGCCGGCACCGCTTCTCCTTCGACATGCTCGGGGAAGCTGCACTGACCTTCGCTGATGCCGACCGCTATGCAGAGGCCTACGCGCAGGCCATCGAGGCCACGGCCCGTGCCCGTCGGGGATCGCCCGGCATCGATGCCGACAGCATCAGCATCAAGCTCTCGGCCCTCCACCCCCGGTTCGATTTTGCACAGGGTCGCCGGACGCTCACCGATCTCACGGAGCGGGTGACCCACCTTGCGATCCAGGCCCGCGATGCTGGCGTCGGGCTCACGATCGATGCCGAGGAGGCCCACCGCCTGGAGCTCGGTCTCGGTGTTTTCGAACGGGTCTATCGTTGTCGGGAACTCGACGATTACCCCCATCTCGGGCTGGCGGTCCAGGCCTATGGCAAGCGAGTGATCCCGATGGTTGACCTCTTGGGCGAATGGGCACGGGAGAGGGGGAAAACCATTCCGGTCCGGCTGGTCAAGGGCGCGTACTGGGACAGTGAGATCAAATGGGCGCAGCAGGAGGGATTGAGTGATTACCCGGTCCTGACACGCAAGGCCGCAACCGATGTGTCCTATCTGGCTGCTGCGGCCAAGCTGTTCCAGCACTCCGGCCTCTATCCGCAGTTTGCAACCCATAACGCCCTGACCCTGGCCTGCTTGATTGAACTGGCGGGATCGGACTCCAGCTTTGAGTGCCAGCGCCTCTTCGGCATGGGAGAGAATCTCTATGCTGCCGCTGGAAGGGATCCCGATTTTGTGGCCCCGTGCCGGATCTACGCACCTTGCGGCGCCCACCGCGATCTTCTGCCCTACTTGGTCAGGCGGCTGCTGGAAAACGGGGCCAACACCTCCTTTGTCCACCGCATTGCGGATCCCCGTGTTCCGGCCGAGTCGATCGTGAGCGATCCGGTCGAGGAAGTGAAGGCCACGGGCGGATCCCCGCATCCGCGGATCCCCCGACCTGGGGATCTCTATCGGCCGGAACGCCAGAATTCCCGTGGACTCAACCGGGCCAGCCAACGGGAATGGGAAGCGTTGCGTCGCGAAATGCGCGACAGCACGCGAGGGAGGCAATTTGAGGCGCGGCCCCGGATTGGGGACCGCGAGGAGGAGGGACAGCCACGGCCGGTCACCAGTCCCTCGGACCGGACCGAAATCGTGGGGATTGTCTACGAGGCGGGAAAAGAACAGGTCGACCGGGCGGTCAAGATGGCACGGGAAACCCAGCCGGTCTGGAACCGTCTGCGGGGGGCCGCCCGCGCTGAAATCCTGGAACGGGTCGCCGGGCGTTTCGAGTCCGAACGTGGGCTCCTGGTCGGCCTACTGGTCCGTGAGGCCGGAAAGACCCTTCCGGATGCATGGGCGGAGTTGCGTGAGTCCGTTGATGCGCTGCGGTACTACGCCGCGCGCGCCCGAGCCGAATTCGAGGCGCCAATCCTTCTGCCAGGACCGACCGGTGAGCGCAATGAGCTCTGGCTCGAGGGACGAGGAGTCTTTGCCTGCATCAGTCCCTGGAATTTCCCGCTGGCCATTTATACGGCGCAGATGGCCGGCGCCCTGGCTGCCGGAAATGCCGTCGTGGCCAAACCGGCCGAGCAGACCCCGCTCGTGGCCGCCCAGGCCGTACGACTGTTTCTGGAATCGGGATTGCCGGAAGGCGTTCTGGCGTTACTGCCCGGCGATGGACCTTCGGTCGGCCAGCCGCTCACCGCCCATCCGGGCCTGGCCGGAGTGGCGTTCACCGGCTCCACCGAGACGGCCTGGCAGATCCAGAAAAGCCTGGTCGGCCGGGGTGGTGCATTGCCGGTCCTGATTGCAGAAACCGGTGGTGTCAATGCCATGATCGTGGATAGTACCGCCCTGCCCGAACAGGTTGTGAGCGACGTTCTCCAGTCGGCCTACCTGTCCGCAGGCCAGCGCTGTTCGGCTCTCCGCGTGCTGTGCCTGCAGGAGGAGATTGCCGACCGGGTCCTCGAGATGCTCGAGGGAGCACTGGCCACCCTGACGCTGGGCGATCCCCGCTGGATTGCGACCGACATCGGCCCGGTGATCGACGAAGAGGCCCGCGGTCGACTGCTGGCCCATCGGGAACGGATGCAGACCCAGGGCCGGATCCGCTACGAAATGCCGCTTCCACAGGCCTGCGAGACCGGGTGCTTTTTTGCCCCTCTGCTCGTGGAGGTGGATTCGGTCGATTCCATCGGAGGGGAAGTTTTCGGCCCCATTCTCCATGTGCTTCGTTTCCGGGGAGAAGCCCTGGATTCGCTCGTCTCGGCCATCAACGAGACGGGATTCGGTCTCACCTTTGGGGTCCATTCACGGATCGAACGACGCGTTCAGGAGCTTTTCCGCGGAACCCGTTGCGGCAACAGCTACATCAACCGGAACATGGTCGGGGCCGTGATTGGCGTCCAGCCCTTTGGGGGAAGCGGGCTCTCCGGGACCGGACCCAAGGCGGGAGGGCCTCATTACCTTCATCGCTTCGCAATCGAGCGGGTGCTCACCATCAATACATCGGCAATCGGCGGAAACACCACGCTCCTCAACCTGAGCGACCGGGGAGAGGAGAGCCCGGGATGACTCTTTCCCTGTCCCAATCGATGGACTAGACTAGGTCCATGTACAGCATTTTCGAGCTGTTTAAAATCGGGATCGGGCCCTCGAGCTCCCATACGGTGGGGCCCATGCGGGCGGCCCGGGCCTTTCTCCTGGATCTCGAGAAACGTCCGGAGTGGGCCCGGATTGGAAGTCTCTCGGTCGAACTCTACGGTTCACTCGCGTTGACCGGCCGGGGGCACGGAACGGACAAGGCCATCCTCCTGGGTCTCGAGGGAGAGGACCCTGCGGAAGTGGATCCGGATGCGATTCCAGGGCGCCTCGAGCGCATTCGTCGGGAGGGGACAGTCCGGCTCCTGGGTGTCCGGGAAATCCCCTTCCTCGAAACACAACACCTGATCTTTCGCGGCGATAGCCTCCTGCCCCGTCATAGCAATGGCATCCGTTTCACTGCGACCGGAGTCGACCCGGCCCTGTCCTTCAGCCGGGACTATTACTCGATTGGTGGCGGGTTCATCCTTTCGGCCGAGGATCCGGATCCGGCCGGTGGGGGCAGTCTTCCGGCCCCACCCTACCCCTACCGTTCCGCATCCGAGCTTTTGGCACTGACCCGGCGTCATCGGCTGTCCATCCCCGACCTTGTTCGGGCCAATGAAGCCTCGGCCCAGCCAGAAGCCGCGGTGGAGCAGGGTCTCGACCGGCTCTGGCTGGCCTTTCAATCCTGCGTCCAGCGCGGGCTCACCACGGAGGGAACCCTGCCGGGAGGGCTCAAGGTGGTTCGCCGGGCCCCCCGCCTGTACCAGAAACTCCTGCAGAGCCCTTCGTCGGATGGTTTCGACATCATGGACTGGGTAAATGCCTACGCCTTGGCCGTCAATGAGGAAAATGCAGCGGGTGGTCGTGTCGTCACGGCTCCGACCAATGGAGCGGCCGGGATCGTCCCTGCGGTTCTGCATTATTACCGTTTCCATGTCCCAGGAGCCGATGAAGCCGGCATTCGCCGTTTTCTCCTGGCGGCGGGTGGGATCTGCATCCTCTACAAGATCAATGCCTCGATTTCGGGTGCGGAGATGGGATGCCAGGGCGAGGTGGGAGTGGCCTGTTCAATGGCGGCTGCCGGTCTCACGGCCGCGCTCGGTGGCAGCGATGACCAGATCGAGCATGCAGCCGAGATCGGCATGGAACACAATCTCGGGCTGACCTGTGATCCGGTCGGCGGCCTCGTCCAGATCCCCTGTATCGAGCGCAATGCCATCGGAGCCATCAAGGCCATCAATGCGCAGCGGCTGGCCTGCGGAGGCAGCGGCGAACACCGGGTTTCCCTGGATCAGGTCATCCGGACCATGCGTCAAACCGGGCTCGACATGCAGAGCCAGTACAAGGAGACGTCACGCGGGGGGCTTGCGGTCAACGTCGTCGAATGCTGAGCGTCACCGCGTTGGGTCGCCTTTTGATTTCCCGCTCGATCCACTGAATCAGCTCACGGTTGAACCGGTCATCGAGAGTGGCAAACCCGCGGATGGCTCCCTCCGCCGAGGGGGCGGTGCTCTCGGTCAGGCGGAAATCGTGCGAGACCTCCCAGTCGGCCTGGAGGGGGCGGTGCAGGACCGCGATGACATCCAGACGGTCATCCGCCTTTTGGGGTGTGGAAAAATCCTGCTCGAAGGTGACGAGGTGAAGGGTCAGGGTGTAACGGGGGCGGGAGGCGACCCCGAGCTCGGCGAGCTCGACCTCAAGGCGGCGCGACATCAGGGACCCGGGCGGTGCCAGCCAGGTTTTTCCGCCATAACGCCTGAGTTCCTGGGCTTGCCGGTAAAGCAGCCGGTAGTGGATGCTGGTTCCGGAAAGCCAGGGCACGGACCGGAAACCGAGGAAGACGAGCCCGGACAAGGGAGGCGCCACGGGTTGCTTGGGCGCCGGGCCGAAGTCGTAGGTGACGGGCACGGGGGCGCGACTGGGCAGAAGGCTGCAGGCGGCGAAGGACCCGGCCAGGAGAGGCAGGATGAACCATGGAATGGTGCGGTGGATGGTGCGCATGGGGTCAGTGCGGGTGGGTGCGGTGTCCGGTCGGTTCCCGGGCATGCCCAAGGAGCCAGAGTTGTGGATTGCGGTTCAGGCTGGCACTCAGCCTGGACAGGTTCTGGGAAAGCCCCTTCAGGGAGTCGAGCGACTGGTCGAGGCGCGGCAGGGTCCTCAAGGCCAGGATCCTGAACAGGGATCGGGTTTCCATGAGCGAGTGCCTGAGGGAGGCGGGAACGGCTTGGCTGTCCACAAGAAGTTTTTGGGTTGAGGCGAGGAGCGTATTGAGCTTCCGGGCCGTCTCGGGCAGCTCGCGTGCGGCTGCATTGACGTGTCCCTCGATCCGGCCCAGAACCACGAGATTCCGGTCGAGATCCCCGAGTGCCTGATGTATCCGGCCCACCTCCTTCGGCGAGAGCAGCCGCCGGAGTGCGTGGGTCACGGCTGCCAGGTTGCGTGCGCTGCGAGCGCCCTGGTTCAGGAGGGTCGAGAGGGAGGGGGGCTTGAGAGTGAGAATGCGGGGAAAGGGATGAGGGGTTCGATAGGGCTCCACCAAAGCCCGGGCCGGCGGGATCAGTGAGATGGCGGCAGCGGAAGAAAACAGGCTGGTCGCCAGGCGGGCCGAGGTGCCGGGGACGAGTGGGGTATTTTTCGCGATCCGCCCACGAATCAGGATCTCGTTGGGATCCCGGGGGTTGAACCCGAGATGGGTGACCCGTCCGACGGGAAGCCCCCGGTAGAAAATCCGTGAACCCCGTGCCAGCCCCATGACCGATCCCCTAGTTTCAATGAGGAGTGGTCGGGTGGCGGGCACCTTGCCGCCCGCGAGCCAGTTTCCCGCAAACAGGAGGCCTGCGGCAAGCAGGATCACGAAGAGACCGCTCGCGATGGCGTAGTATCGGTGTCTCATGGATTCCGCTCTCCATCCAGACGGAAAAATGACCGGATGCGGGGGTCCGCCTTCTGTTTGAGTTCGTGGAACCGGCCTTGCGCGATGAGACGGCCGTCGCCAACGAGCACGATACGATGGCACAAGCGCTCAAGCGCGCGCAGGTCATGGGAAATCATGAGAGCTGTGATCCCCAGGCTTTTCTGGAGGTCGCCCATGAGGGCGATGAACGCATCCGCCACGACCGGGTCGAGGCCAGCGGTGGGTTCGTCCAGGAGGAGAAGTTCCGGCTCGGCCACCAGTCCGCGTGCGAGGGCCACGCGGGTGACCATGCCGCCCGAGAGTTCGGAGGGCATGCGCGGCGCATTTTCGGGTGGCAATCCCGCAAGGGAAAGAGCCAGGGAAACCATGGGACAGATCCAGGTGTCCGAGAAACCCATCTCCAGGAGGGGCAGGGCCACGTTTTCGTAGACATTGAGTGAACTCAAGAGGGCACCGCCTTGGAATAGTACACCGATCCTCTGGCGCAGGCGTCGTTGGGCAGCGGGCGAAAGGCGTGCCAGCCGTTCGCCAAACAGAAGGATCCTCCCGCGGACCGGTCGCTTGAGGCCAATCAGATGGCGGAGCAACGTGGTTTTGCCACTTCCAGAAGGCCCTGCGAGGCCTACAATTTCTCCCGGTTGAACTTCGAAGCAGACGTCCTTGAGGACGAGATGTCCGTCATAGTCCACTTCCACGTTCTCAAAGGAGACGATGGGATCCACGTCTAGAACCCGGTGCGACGGAACAGGACCGCGGCCAGTGCATCCAGGGCAATGACCAGGGTGATCGAAAGAACAACCGAACGCGTCGTTTCCTGGCCCAGGCTGGCGGCATCCGGCGGGACGTCCCAGCCGAGGCGACAGGCCACGAGTCCGATCAGGAGTCCGAAAAACCCGCCCTTCACGATCCCGAACCAGAGATTGAAAAGCGGGACGAGCCGGGGCATTTGCCGGACCAGGGAAAGGAAAGACGTGTGGAGTGTCAGGGCCGCCGCCCCGAGTCCCGTCATGATTCCGAAGAAATCGCTCCAGCCGACGAGCAGCGGCAACAGGATGAGAAGGGCCACAAGTCTCGGGAAGACCAGGCGGTAGAGGGGATCGATCCCCATGGCCCGATAGGCATCGATCTCGCCGCGGATTCTCATCACACCGAGTTCCGCCGTGATGGCCGATCCCGAGCGGCCGGCCACGAGGACTGCGGCCAGGGTAGGGCCCAGCTCGCGCACGATGCTGATCCCGATGATGAAGACCAGGAATCCGCGCAGGGCAAAGCCCTGGAGCTGGAGCGCTGCCAGATAACTGATGACGATCCCGATCAGGGATCCGACAATGGCGATGATCCCCAGTGCCTTGAAGCCCATCTGGTACAGATTTCGCGAGATTTCCTGGAAGGGGATCCGATGCGGTTTGGCCAGGCTGGTTCCCAACTGCCTCAGGAAGGTCATGAAGAGGAAAGCGATGAGCCCAATCAGGGCGAAAGTGTCGAGCAGGATCTGGCTGATCCAGCGGGCAGGACGGAGCCAGGGCTCGAGCCCATCCTTGGTTTTTTGCGGAGAGCAGGCCGGGATCCGCTCCCAGCGGGCAAAGAGGCTGGCTTGAGGCGGTGTGAGTTCGAGGTGGATGGGTGGGGAAGAGAGCCAGCCGCGACGCAGCAGCAACGCACCAAAGTGATCCAGGGTCGCAGCCGAAAGGTCCCAGCTGCTTGCGGGGTCTTTTGTATGCAGGAGATGGATTTCCTTTTCCAGGCTGACGAGGCGCTTGGGATTTTGGAGTCCGCGGATCGTCCATGAGCCGGAGAGCACGATCCGTGCGGAACGTCCGGGAAGGCCAGCCCGCTTGAGGGAGGGGGGGCGCGTGTCATTCCCGCTGGTTGATCGGGGGGCTGGGTCACTCATCGGTGTTTCATGATACTGCACCCCCGGGCGAACCCGTCCCCGGATCTTGGCGGCCATGCGGAGACCGATGATCTGCCGGCTTTGAGTGGATCAAGCCACCTTCTCCGACACGTTCCGGCGGGTGCCCGGGACCCGTCCGCCGTCGACCGGTCCGGGGGCGCACGGCCGGAAGGGCCCGAGCAGTGCCGGGGGGGCGGGAAATCCCGTAAAATAAGCCGCACGTGCCGGCGGACCCGCTCCGGCTGAAAAAGAGCCCAGTGCCGCAGTAACTCAGTTGGTAGAGTAGCTGATTCGTAATCAGCAAGTCGGAGGTTCGAATCCCCCCTGCGGCACCAATCACACGTATAATCCCCGACTACAACGGTCTGTCGGAAGCCCAACCCTGCATCGAGGATCCAGCCATGCGCCGATACATGTTTCCCGTAGTGATGGTCTCCGTGATGTTGTTGTCCAGTTGCGCTTCATCGAGCTCCTATCGAACTCCCGCCGCCAACGCCGAGGTGCAAAGCACACTCCAGGTGTTCATGCATGCCGATCCCCTGGTTGGCCGTTACGTGCATCACGCTTACGCTTATGCCGTTTTCCCGACCATCGGCAAGGGCGGCTTCATTTTTGCCGGAGCCCACGGTCTGGGACAGGTTTTCCAGGGCGGTCGTCTGGTCGGAACGGCCAGTGTCACGCAGGTTTCGGTCGGTTTCCTGGTCGGCGGGGAAGCGTACCGGGAAATCATCTTTTTCATG
>JAKATI010000080.1 GCA_021828045.1 Pseudomonadota bacterium
TCCGATCTCAGGATTTTGGCATCCCGGTAGGCCCGCTGGAAATGGTGGTCCAGGAAGAGAGCCTCCGCGTCGAGCCGGAGCAGTGTCCCGTCGGCAGGCCCCGGGGCCAGGTGGGGCCGGATGAGCACCCGGGCGCGATGCCCGTAGCCGTCATGAACGAGCCTTCTCGCCCGGGCGAGGAGACCCGCCTGGGCGGGGGATGCACAAAGGAGGAGGACGAGCAGCGCACACGCCCCCCACTCCAGGGGGGGCACCGGTGGAAAGGCCGGAGGGCCGGGGGGGTGGAGGCATCCGCTCACGACTGTACCCGGGTTTTCCCCGTCGACGGGGTTCATCGTAAATGATTCCCGAAGATCCGTCCCGCCGGACGCTCCCACGGGGGGAGGGAGGCTTGACTGCAGATACATGTTATTTATAAGTTAGGGACCGTATCAGGAAACCGAAGGCGGGTCACGCGACCGGCCGGAGGGGATTGGTCGCAGGGAGGATGTCTTCCGGTCGATGCCCATTCGCCCGGCGTGAAGGTCGAAACACAACATCATCCAGGTTCAGGAGACAAGTCATGAAAAGCAAATCCCTGTTCTCTCCCCTCCGCAGCGGCCTTGCCCTGGCCGGCCTTCTGGTCTTGTCCCTCTCGGGTTGTGCCACCATCGTCGGCAACAACCAGACCACCGTGGGAATCCGGACCGTGCCGCCCGGCGCCCACCTCGTGGTCACGGACGTCCGGGGACATCGCGTGTTCCACGGAATGGCCCCGGCCCGGGTCGTCCTGCCGAAAAGCACGGGACGGTATTGGGGAGGGGAAACCTACCGGATCCGGATTTCCCTGGCCGGTTTCAAGAGCGAGGACGTGACGCTCAAGGCCCGGCCGAATGGCTGGTACCTCTTTGGCAATCTTGTCTTCGGAGGGGCGATCGGCTGGTTTGCCATCGATCCCTGGAACGGCGCGATGTACACGCTCCACCCGGAAGCGCTGGAGAGCCATGCCCGCTACCAGAAGCACACGCTCGTCGTGACGATGATTGAGGATGTTCCCGAGAAACTGCGCAAGCGGATGGTCAAGGTCGGACAGCTGGCCCGCGATTGAGAGGGATACCCGCCGGAGCCCCGGTTTCCGGCCTTTTCCCGGACAGGCCCCGGATATGGGAGTAGGATCAGGAAAGACAGATAGGCCGGGGGAAGACCTTCGCTGCCGGTTCGGGATTGGCATGAGACGGGATGGGAGGCCGGCGGAGATCGCACATGAGAACCGACGACGCCAAGTACCTCGATCCGGAGCCCCTCCTACAATTGGGTGGGTCCTTCGCTCCGGGGCGTGCCTTCGCGACCGCCGTCCTGCCCGGCTTCCTCTCCGCAGGACATAAGACGGCTCCGGCCCGGGTGCGGGTAACCGGGGCCTCGTGGTCCGGGTTTCCAGGCACCGGGGCGGCAGGAAATCCAGCGGGATCCGTCGAGCGGAGCGGATAGTCGGTCACCATGAAGAGCCTGAAGGCACGATTGATGATCCTGGTCCTCCTGGCCGTGATGCCGGCCGTGGCCGTGATCATCTATTCAAGTACCGAAAACCGGCTCGAGGCGGTTCACATGGCGCATCGCGAGACCCTGTCCCTGGCGGGCACGGTTTCGGCGAGTTACCACCAGGTCATCGTGCTGACCCGGAACCTGACCGCGATGCTGGCCCAGGTTCCCACGGTCCGGTCCGGGTCCCTCCCCGTCTGCCACCGTTTTCTTGCCCGGATCCTGCGACAGAACCCCTCCCTCGCCAATATCGGAGTGATCGACAGGCAGGGGGAACTCCAGTGCAGCGCGGTCCCGTTCCAAGGTCGGGTCTATCTCGGGGACCGTCCCTATTTCAAGGGGGCGATCCAGGGCCGGCGGGAGGTCGTGGGTTCCTTCCAGATCGGTCGGGTGATCCATACCCCCATGGTGGTCTTCGCCGCCCCGCTTGTCTCTGCGGACCGGTCCATCCGGGGTGTCGTCTACGCCTCCCTGCGGCTGAGCTGGCTCGATGGACTGGCTGCGAGAGCCCGGCTTCCACCACGGTCGACCCTCACGGTTCTCGACAACCAGGGAACCATCATCGCCCGCTATCCCGATCCCGAGGCCTGGCTCGGCCGCACCAGTCCAGCGTTGACCCGTCTGGTCCGGCGCTTGGGATCCCGGCGGGAAGTCGAGGTGACCGGCCAGGGAGTGGACGGGATCCGGCAGATCTTTGCCGTCTACCGGGAGCCGGTGACCGGAGTGGGGCTCGATCCGTATGTGATCGTGGGAGTTCCCGAAACCGAGGTGTTTGCTGCGGGCCGGCGGGTCCTGTCCACCAACCTGCTCCTTCTGGGAGTGGCTGCCGGACTGCTCCTGGCCATTGCCTGGCTGGCCGGTGACCGGCTCATCGTGCGACGGGTGAGGGCACTGGTCACGGCGGCGGACCGGTTCGGTGCGGGGGAACGGACAGTCCGCGCCCGGCTCGCCGGTCACGACGAGCTTTCTACCCTGGGAGCCAGCTTCGACCGGATGGCCGACCTCCTTGCAGCGAACACCCGTGACCTCGAGAACCAGGTGGAACGCGTGAGCCGTCTGAACCGCACCTACCAGGTGTTGAGCGCCATCAACGGTGCAATCCTGAGGATCCGGAACCGGGATGCGCTGCTCGAGGAAGCGTGCCGGATCGCCGTGGAACTGGGGGGACACCCCATGGCGTGGATCGGCCTTGCGGTTTCCGGCACCGATCAGGTCCGGGTTGCGGCCCACGCCGGTATTGACCGGGAACTGCTGGAGAAAATCCGGGTTTCAATGAATGTTTCTCTACCGCAGGGACAGGGGACCGTGGGCCCGGCCTTGGAGACGGGGCATACCAGCATCTGCCACGATGTGGCCACGGACCCCCGGATGGCACCCTGGCGGGAATCCCTGCTCACGGCCGGGTGCCGATCCGTCGCCACCTTCCCGCTGTCGGTGATGGGAAAGGTGATGGGCAGCTTCACCCTCTATGCCGCGCGGTCTGGATTCTTTGACCCGGAGGAGGTTCGTCTCTTCGAGGAAGTGGTGGCGGATACCACCCTCGGCCTCGAGATCATCGAGACCGGAGCCCAGCGTGATTATCTGGCCCATCATGATCCGGCCACGGGTCTTCTGAACCGGGGATCCTTCGTCAACCTGCTCGACCAGACCCTCCGGGTTTTCGCGCGGGGGAGGGGAGAAGCTTCGGTCCTGGCCATCGAGATCCCTGAGGTGGCCGGGATTGCCGACCGGTACGGGCGCCATCAGGCGGAGGCCATCCTGCGCGAGCTGGCTCCGCGTCTTGTGACGCAGCTGCGTGAGGGAGACATGGTGGGAATGCTCGATGGACACAGCTTTGGCATCGCGCTGCTCTCCGGGAGCGGGAAACCGGTCGATCCGGAGGCGGCTGCCCAGCGCATCCTCCGGGATTTTCCCCGGGAGACAGTGCTTCAGGGCACGCAGCACCGGCTGACTGCCCGCATCGGTGCTGCCCGGCACGACCGGGGCATGGACGCGGAGACCCTGGTCCGGAACGCGGAGGTCGCGGTGCACACGCTGGAACGGAGCCCGGAGCAGGGGTTCCAGTTCTTTTCCCATCAGGAGGATCTCCGGGAGGCGCGTCGTCACCGGGTCGGACAGGGCCTCCATCACGCGCTCGAAAACAGCGAGCTCAGCCTTCTCTACCAGCCCTGCCTGGATCTCCAAACCGGGCAGGTGGCGGGCGCGGAGGCGCTCCTTCGCTGGCATCCTCCTGACCTGGACCCGGTCCCGCCGGGCGAGTTCATTCCCATTGCCGAGCAGAACGGCTGCATCGGCGAGATCGGAGCCTGGGTTTTCCGTTCTGTCCTGGAGCAGGCCCGTGCCTGGGAAGAGTCGGGCTGCTCGCCGGGAACAATCAGCATCAACCTCTCCGCCCGAGAACTGGCGAACCTCCACCTGGCCGCGAATATCGAGGACTTGCTGCGGAGGGGCGGCATCGACACGGAGAGGTGCCCGATCGCGATCGAGCTCACGGAAACTGCCGCGGTCCGGGATTTCTCGAGGGCTGCCGCGACACTCGGAAAGATTCGTGCACTCGGGCTCAAGGTCTATCTCGACGATTTCGGAACCGGGTATTCCTCGCTTCTCTACCTGCAGCAGATGCCGCTGGATGTGCTCAAGATCGACCTGTCCTTCATCCGGCGGATCACCGAGGATCCAGCCTCCCTGGCGCTCACCCGCAGCAGCATCTCGCTCGCGCACAGCCTGCGTCTCCGGGTCATTGCCGAGGGGGTGGAGACGGAAGCCCAGCGGACCCTCTTGCGCGAACTGGGATGCGATCTCATCCAGGGCTATCTCGTGAGCCGGCCCCTGTCCGCGGAGCAGCTGGCCTCCTTCCTCCGGGAGCGGGAAGGGACGGTGCCCCCTCCCGGTTCATGCTAGAGTGCCCCTCACGCCAGAGGAGATCCCCATGCGACAGAAACCAGAACGTTGGCCCCTCGCATTCCTCGTCCTCGCGGTTGCCGGCAGCGGCATCCCGTCCGCCCGTGCGGCACCGCCACCCCTCCCGCCCCCGCCGGTCCCGCCCCTCCACGCGCGGAGCGTCTCGACCCGGCATGAGGTCACAGTCGATGGGCGGACGATCCGCTATACGGCGACCGCGGGCTTCCTCATCCTCCGCAACCCGGCGGGAAAACCCACGGCCCGCATGTTCTACATCGCCTACCGGAAGAACGGCGTCCGCCACGAATCCCGCCGGCCGATCACCTTTGCCTACAATGGCGGCCCCGGCGGGGCCTCGGTCCTGGTTGATTTCGGGGGGTTCGGCCCGCGCCGCATCGTCTGGCCGCATCCCGGATCCGTCCACGGCACCCGTCCCCCCTACCGCATCGTGCCCAACCCCGACACGATTCTCAATGCCACGGATCTCGTCTTCGTGGATGCGGTGGGAACCGGACTGAGCCGCATCCTCCATCCGGCCGGATCGCCCCGGATGTTCTACGGCATCAACGCCGATGCCCGCTCCTTCCGCGAGTTCATCGCCGAATACCTGACCCGGGCGCGGCGCTGGAATTCGCCCAAGTTCCTGCTCGGGGAAAGCTATGGCACGACCCGCTCGGCCGTGCTCGCAGACGACCTGGCCCGCCATGGCATCGACCTCAACGGCGTGATCATGTGCTCGACGGTGCTCGACTTCCCGACCGTGGCCTTCGCCCCGGGCAACGATCTCCCCTACATCTTCTATCTTCCCTCCTATGCGGCGGTGGCCTGGTACCATCACCGGCTGCACCCCGAACCGAAGAACCTCATGGCCTGGGTCGGGCAGGTCGAGCGCTTTGCCGAGGGTCCCTATGCGGAGGCCCTCTTCCAGGGTTCCACACTGAAAGCGGCCCGGCTTGACCGGATGGCCACCATCCTCGCCCGCGACACGGGGCTCCCCGCCCGGCTCTGGCGCAAGGCGGATCTCCGCATCTCC